>NZ_JADMTC010000002.1:0-142646 GCF_015561235.1 Streptococcus oralis
TCTACTTGCATGTATTAGGCACGCCGCCAGCGTTCGTCCTGAGCCAGGATCAAACTCTCATTAAAAGTTTGAGTTCTTACTCATTTCTGTCACTGACAGATTTATTGTTTTTTTCATTGTTCAGTACTATAACCTTAGTTATAGTGCCCTGCACATTGGTTCGTCTTGTTCAGTTTTCAAAGGTCTTTGTCACTCATTCTCTCTCAAGCGACAACTATATTAGTATATCACAGCCATCTGTCTCTGTCAACAGATTTTTTAAACTTTTTTCAAGTTTTTTTAACCGCAATACACCATAGTCCGTACGGGATTCGAACCCGTGTTACCGCCGTGAAAAGGCGGTGTCTTAACCCCTTGACCAACGGACCTTGAGCTTTTCAACTCTTTCTATTATACCTACTTTTTTACCTTTGTCAAGGACTTTTTTCCTCTTTATCGAAATTCTGAAAAATAAAGGAAAAAGCCAGTTCAACTGACTCCTTCTATTTATCTTGCCAATTAATCGCGCGTTCCTCTCCCCACCAGTAAGGGATCAATTCAGCAACCTTAATTGTTTTTCTTGTTTCGTAGTTCATCATGAACTCTGCTTCTTTATTTTCAGCATTCAATTCTAAGAGAAATTCTCTGCAAGCGCCACAGGGCATACCTGATCCTTCGCCGTAGGGAGGTTTGTCTCGAAAGGCGAGGATTTTCTTAACTTTAGTTTGTCCTGAAAATTGATACATATTGAAGAGAGCAGCTCGTTCTGCACAGAGATGAAAAACGCCACAAGTGCCCTCCATACAAAATCCTGTGAAGATCTGACCATCTTCTGCTTCTACTGCAGCAACAACATGGTTAGCATAAACAAAGTCAGAAACTTCATGAGGATTGTATAAGGCTCGTGCTTCTTCATACATCTTTTCCCATGTACCCATCGGAAGTCCTTTTTATTTAGAAATCTCTTTGAGCATATTATCGATATGCTGGATAGATTTCTCACGACCTAATAGGTAAATCGTATCTGGAAGTTCTGGTCCATGCATTTCACCTGATACAGCAATACGAATCGGCATGAAGAGGTTTTTCCCTTTAATACCCGTTTCTTTTTGAACTGCTTTGATTTGTGGGAAGATGTTTTCTGTCACAAATTCTTCATCTGTCATTGCTTCTAGTTTCGCTTTGAAGGCTTCTAGAACAACCGGAACGGTTTCTCCTGCCATGACCTCGCGCTCAGCATCTGTCAGCTCTGGGAAATCTGAGAAGAAAAGATCTGTCAATGGAACGATTTCATCCACTGACTTCATTTGTGGTTTGTAGAGTTCCACCATTTTTTCAGACTTGTCAGTCAAACGCCCTGCTTCTTCTAAGTATGGTTTTGCCATTTCAAAGATAGTAGCTAGATCGGCTCTCTTGATGTAGTCGTTGCTCATCCAGTCTAGTTTCTTCTGATCGAAGGCAGCTGGTGACTTGCTGAGACGATTTTCATCAAAGAGTTTAATCAGTTCCTCACGAGAGAAGATTTCGTCTTCCCCACCAGGGTTCCAGCCAAGAAGGGCGATAAAGTTAAAGACAGCTTCTGGAAGATAGCCCTTCTTACGGTAATCTTCGATAAATTGAAGGGTGTTGGTGTCACGTTTAGACAATTTTTTACCCGTTTCAGAGTTGATGATCAAAGTCATGTGACCAAACTCAGGTGCATCCCAACCAAGCGCTTCATAGACCATGAGCTGTTTTGGGGTGTTGGCAATGTGGTCATCACCGCGGATAACATGAGAAATCTGCATATCATGGTCATCGATGACAACGGCAAAGTTGTAAGTTGGGTAGCCATCTTTCTTCTGAATCACCCAGTCACCGCCGATGTTGCCACCTTCAAACTCGATATCACCTTTGACCATATCATGCCATTTGTAGATACCAGATTCATTAACACCCAAACGGACAGTTGGGATGATACCGGCTGCTTCACGTTCTGCAATGTAAGCTGCTTTTTCTTCTTCGCTCATGCCAAGATATTCATTGATGTAACGTGGTGTTTCGCCAGCTGCTTCTTGGCGTTCGCGTTCAGCTGCCAACTCTTCTTCTGTGACGTAAGATTTGTAGGCTTTTCCTTCAGCTAGCAATTGGTCAATGTATTTTTGATAGAGTTCCAAACGCTCAGATTGGCGGTAATTTTCATGCGTCTCTGGACTTTCATCCCAGTCCATGCCCAACCAACGAAGGTTTTCAAGCTGTGAACGTTCACCATCCTCAACATGGCGTTTACGGTCGGTATCTTCGATACGAATAATAAAAGTTCCACCATGATGGCGTGCGTAAAGGTAGTTGAATAATGCTGTACGGGCATTTCCGATGTGTAGTAGTCCTGTTGGACTTGGTGCGTAGCGTACGCGGATATCTTTTGACATAGTTTCTCCTATAAAGTCTCTAGGCGTCTGCCTTTTTGCTTTCTATATTATATCACAAGTCTCGCCTGAGTCCAATGTCTACGAATAAAGAGAGTAAAAAGAGTGGACAAGCCACTCTTTTCTTCTATTATAGACGTGCGTTAAGTTCTTTGCTCAATTCTTCAAATCCTGGTTTCCCAAGAAGGGCAAACATGTTACGCTTGTAGGCTTCAACACCTGGTTGGTCAAATGGGTTGATGGCATTCAAGTAACCTGAAAGGGCGATTGCCAATTCGAAGAAGTAGATCGTGTAGCCAAGAGTAAAGGCATCTTGCTCTGGAAGAGTCACATACATATTTGGTACGTCACCGTCAGTGTGGGCAAGAAGAACACCGTCAGTCGCTTTTTTGTTTACAAAGTCAACGTCTTTTCCTTGAAGGTAACCAAGTCCATCAAGGTCTTCTTCCAAAGTAGGAATGATCACGTTCTTACGTGGTTTGTCAACACGGACAACTGTTTCAAACATGATACGAGTTCCTTCTTGGATAAATTGACCCAATGAGTGTAAGTCAGTTGAGAAGTTAGCTGAAGTTGGGTAAATACCTTTTTGGTCTTTCCCTTCTGTTCAGGCACCCCTTGTGGATCCATCTGCTGGGAATTCCCTTGCACTGACTGGCTAGTTTGATTGACTTGCCAATCAACCACTGCGTCATCTATTTTTTCTAATTTAGACCCAGAAGCCTGGACTTTTTGTCCAAGCTCTGAATCAATTTTTTAGACTTTTATTTTTCTAAATTGCTTGATTTGAAATTTTATTATGGTCAAGCAGTTTCGAAAATCTGAATGGTAGAGTCCTTTTCAATTACTACTGCTTGGTCTGCTGCAACATGGAGAGTGCCCGGCAGGCTGCCCTCTTTTGAACCATCAAAAGAAATCGTGATATGGCCCAGTCCAGTTAAATTTTTTTCTACTACATTTCCTACGGCAGTAATCGAATATTCCTGACTATCTACCACCAGCTTTCCACCTTCTAGTATTGCACCTAGAAGATTTTTGTTATCGATTTTAAAACAATACTCTGCTAAGTCTTCCGGAGCTTCTTCTCCAAACAAAATGAGCATATTGGCATCTTGAATCATATTCTGAGCTTCAGGCCCCACTTGAATTACTTTAGCTTCAAAAATTTTCTTCATCTAATTCCTATTCATCCTTTCTCAAATCTGTCATAAACTTATGCTTATAGATAAGTTTAACATAATAGTTGCTATGTTTACGTGCATCTATCAAAAGTTTACTGATAAAGGCCAATACTAGCTATCCAAGCTACTAGCACCCGCGGAACACCATTGAGAAAGCGTGAATAAAGCACAGAAGGGACACCAACCTCAACTGTTTCAGCCTTGGCTTCAGATAGACCGAGTGCTACAGGAATGAAATCACAACCGTTTTGAGTGTTGATAGCAAATATAGCTGGCAGAGCCATTTGGGGCGGAATAGTCCCTTTGCCGATTTCAACTCCAATTAAGGTTCCAATAATCTGACTGATAACAGCTCCGGGGCCTAACAAAGGAGATAGGAATGGCAAGGAACAGATAAAGCCAATCAAAATGAGTCCCCAGATGTTCCCAGCTAGGGGAACCATTAATTTTGCCAGCCAATTTCCAACACCTGAACCTTGAATAACCCCAATCAGCAAGGAAACAAAGGCCATGAAAGGAATGATCGTGTTGAGCATTGTTTGGATGGCTTCACGAGCAGCCTGGTTGAAAGTCGCAACGACCTTCCCAGCGCCCATCCCAATTCTTGCTACAATACTTGTTTCAGCTTTTTGCTCTGTAATTTTTTTACTAGTATCGTAAGTTGGCTTTTCTGTTACCACAGTTGTCGCTTTTTCGTCTTCATTAGCAGCAGAAATTTGATTAAGGCCAACTGCTGACACATAGATTTCCTCGGTTATATATTGAGCTAGAGGCCCACTTTTCCCTGTAGCGACAATATTTATTGTAGGGATCCCCTTTTTAGGATAAATACCACAGCGAAGAGTACCGCCACAATCCACGATTGCTAAAGCAATTTCCTCATCTGGGATAGAAGTTTTAAACCCATTAACAGCTTCCATACCGGTCAAATCAGCAATTTTATCTACAATATCTGGCTTTTCTCCTCCGCCAGTGATATAGATGAATTTATGCTTAGCTTCACTAGGTGTAATGACCAAAGGTCCTCCGAAACCGCCATTTCCTTTAACAACTTTTATACTCTTATATGACATAATTTCACTCTTTCTATAAATCAAATGTTTTACTCAAGGTAACACCTTGCTGTTTTGCTACATAAGCAGTTGTAAAATCGGTCACCCAACCGCCTACAAAGTTCATGACAAGCCCAACAAGCATGTAACGAATGGCTAAGTCCATTTGACTTAAACCTAAAGTTTGAATTCCTGTTGCAATTCCCATCCATACAAACAATTCCCCAGGATTGATATGCGGAAATACACCATTTGAAGTGTGGCAGAACTGCATCTGAGCTGCTACAAAACTAGGTTTATAATATTCTGGTAAGAAACGTCCCATACTGATTGCCATCGGATTCCCCAGCATAAAGGCAGAAATGAAAGGTAAAATCATATACCGGCTAACAGGATTTTTGGCAGAAATCTTAGCCAGGGAATTGACCTTCTCTTCTCCCAAGAAAGCGATAAGGGTATTCATTGCAATCAATAGCATCAAGACAAGCGGTACAATATTTGTCATCCAGCTAATAAAGGTTTCTCCACCTAATTGGAAGAGTTTCATAAAACTCTCTGCAAAATTTGTAATGTGATTCATAAGGAACTCCCTTTCTTATTTTTTTTAAATAACTGTTTAATAGATAATTGTAAGTAATTCGCATAAAAGCCGAATCCCAGAAAAGAATCAGATGAACTTGTCTCTTTCTCAATACCTGCCTCATTCCAAAGATAGACTTTTCTAGCATCTTCTATGGCTGATTGCATCAACTTATTTTCTTTTCTCACAAGAGGATTATACTTGTCAAAATAATGGATGTCTTCTCCAACATAATCGTCCATATTTTGAAAACGTGCTAAGATTGTGACTCCTTGCATTTTGCTAGCTTTAAGAACCCGACCGTTTTCATCAACCGCGAACATGACAATCGTACCGGATTTGATTCTTCCGGACTTCCTGCCAATCGCTACGCGCCCCAGTTTTCGGAGCATCGTATAGGTCTTATTGAAGTCTTTGAGTTGCTGCCAGCCGAGGAACATTTGAAATATATAAGCTGCCATGACAAATACAGCGAAAATTATTAGCGAATTCATTAAAATACTCCTTTGCTCTTAGAAAAT
Organism: Streptococcus oralis; assembly: GCF_015561235.1. Classification (GTDB taxonomy): domain Bacteria; phylum Bacillota; class Bacilli; order Lactobacillales; family Streptococcaceae; genus Streptococcus; species Streptococcus oralis_BK. The sequence goes on from NZ_JADMTC010000002.1 coordinate 5,722, forward strand.
GATAGAAACTCTGTCTCTGTTTCTACAGCCCTCAATGCTTCTTTTAGAGAAGGCTCTCCTGCAATTCGAAAAATGTCGTCATACAATTCCAGCAATTCACTCTCCATTTTGCTTTCAATTTCTGAGGGAATGGCGACTAGAAAGATAAATTCAATCCAATCATCTCCTTTTTGATAAGGCTCTTCTAGCTTTCCAAACATTAAAATAGTCTTTGCATAACCCTGGTTAATTGTATGGGGGAAGGCAATTCCTCCACCAAAAATGGTTGATTGTTTTTTATCCCTATCAATTATCCGATTTCTAAAACCTTCATCAATCATCTGAAGTTTCTCTAACTCTGCAACCATATTTAGCAAGTATTGCTGATAGGTTTTTTGGGGAGTCAAACGAAGAAAACGTAAGCTGACTGTTTCTAGATTTTTTTGATGAAAAGCATTGGCCCTCTGCCATTCTTCCTGCAGCCATTGATCATCAAAAAGATGATTAACTTGAATGACTGGAGATTTAGAATCTTTATATTTTAGAGGAACTGTCGTAAAAATCGCGAAATAGTCCTGATTCAAATCCAGATTAAAATCCTCTTCAGAATACTGAGTAATGTCTACATCATTTCCAAGAATTCGTCTGAGTTGCTGAATAATCATCGCAGCAGTTCCTCTTCCTGTTGTGCAAACTACAGCTATCTGCTTGCGAGAACCATTTACAACAGAGTTTTGCTTTCTTAAAATCATTTCAAAATACAAAGCCAGATATCCGATTTCAGATAATTCCAATTCAGAACCAAAAATTGCAGATAGTTCTTCTCCAGCAATTTTCGCCATTTCAAAAGCAAAAGGATATTGAGTTTGAACCTCGCCATGGAATATATCATTAGCTTGCACATGGAAAATCAGTCGATTGATTAAGGAGCCTAGATGAGACTTGATTTCTTCAAATAATTCTTCATCATCAAAGTTAACCAACATTGTTTCTTTGACTTTCTTGACAATCCCTTGAAAAATGTTTGCAAGCTGTTCAGATTGATAAGACGGCTTGCTTAAAGTGTCAATAAAACGGATATTAAACGGAAAACACAAAAAGTCTATCTCAAACTGACTGAGGGAAATCTTATAAGTCATCTCAATATGATAGATTAATTTTTCAACCAAAGGTGTCTCTGTTAAATCATTCCTATAGTAAGGAATAGGGCAACTCAACACCCTAGATGCATGAATACGCTCCACCATAATTGAAATGGTCTTTCGAAGGAGTTCCTTTGTTTCTTTCGGGATTTTATACTCCTGGAGTAGCGTCTCCAGAAAAGAAGATGTTGCCTCGGTGAGTGTCTTTCCTTCAAAGTAAGGGGCCACTTGGTGAATATAGAGCAAGCGCAAATTCAGCTCGGACCCCAAGACCTCCAGCCCACGGTTGGGCTTTCCTGAAATAGTGATAGAGTAACTCTCTGCCAAAGATTTTACTTGTTTTAAATCCTTATTAAGGGTACTTCTACTAACACCTGCTTCCTCAGCCAAGTCGTCAATAAGAAGAGGGGAGGTTGACTCAATTAAACGTTTTAGTAAATAGGCAATTCTTTTACTGGAAGAATTGAAGTCACTCTCCCGTTTTAAACTACCAGATAAAATCCTTTCCAACTCAGTATAGTCATACACCTCTAACATTAACTGATCATCTTGTGAGATAATCTGGATACTCGGAGCCAAAACATCATTTAATTGTTGGATACTCTTTTGCAAGGTTTGCATACTAATATCCAGCTCTGAGCGCATATCTACCAAGGAATAAGTTGGCTGTGAGACCATTTTTTCTAAAATATTATACCATCGATTTACTATGGTCAACTCTCTTCCTCACCTTCATTTTTTTAACCGCGAGTTTTCCCTCCGGCAATATTTGTAGTGACTCCAGTTATATAGCTAGAACGGTCTGAAATATAGAATGCTACAAGGTCAGCTACTTCCCGTAGTTTACCACTTCGTCCCAAAGGAGTTGTTGAAGTTGAAGCATAACCAGCTCGAATATCTTCTACCGTCTTTCCACGGGTATAAGCAAGAGCTTCCTCATAAGAAAGAGTTCGAAGTCCCGTAGCTTCCATAATTCCTGGAGCAATTCCAACCACACGTACACCATGCTTACCCAGCTCTTTTGCCCATGAACGAGTGTAACTATAGACTGCTGCTTTTGTGGCAGCATAGGCACTTTGTCCTTCAGAACCTTCCAAGCCTGCTTCTGAAGCCATGTTCACAATTACACCTTTTCCATTTTTCACTAAAATACGTCCTACTGCCTGACTAACCAAATACAAACCTTTTTGATTAATCATTGTTACTTTTTCAAACGTTTCATCGTCTAACTCGTAAGGACCTTTAGGATTTTCTGCATCAATTAATAATCTGGGAACATTAATCCCTGCATTATTGACTACCGCATCAATATTGCCAAATCTTTCAACTATTTTGGCAACACCCTCTTCTACTTCAGAGCGAGAAGTTACATCAACTTTTACAAATAATAGATTCGGGTGACGCAAATCGTTGTCGCTAAGATCAAAATTCGCTACATTGACTCCTAATTCCAGCAATTCTTCAACGATTGCCTTACCGATCCCAGATGACGCGCCAGTCACAAGAACTGTTTTGCCTTTTATGTTTAACCAATCATTCATTTTGATACCTCTCAAATTTTATTTACAAGGCAATTATACAGCGCTTTCATAAAAGAATTAAGACACTCTTTTTTACACTTTTAAAAAAAATAATAAACTAATTAAGAGGCTTGTACTAAAAATCCACAAGAAATGAACTTGTGGATCTTTTTATATTCTAAATGAACTCAAAGCATATGAGAATCAAAGGCGTGCATTCAACTCAGCACCCAGCTCTTCAAAGCCTGGTTTCCCAAGAAGAGCAAACATGTTTTTCTTATAAGCTTCAACTCCAGGCTGGTCAAATGGATTGATACCATTCAGGTAGCCAGAAAGAGCAATAGCCAACTCAAAGAAGTAAATAGTGTAGCCCAAAGTGAACTCATCTTGCTCAGGCAGTGTCACAAACATATTTGGAACTCCACCATCAGTGTGTGCTAACAGCACTCCATCTGTAGCTTTTTTATTGACAAAGTCAACATCTTTTCCTTGCAAGTAGCCAAGACCGTCCAAGTCTTCTGCCAATTCAGGAATCAGCACATTTTTGCGAGGTTTATCTACACGGATAACTGTTTCAAAGAGGATACGGGTACCTTCCTGGATAAATTGTCCCAGAGAGTGCAAGTCTGTTGAGAAGTTAGCTGAAGTTGGATAAATCCCTTTTTGGTCTTTCCCTTCTGACTCACCAGCCAGTTGCTTCCACCACTCAGAGAAGTATTGCAGAGATGGTTCATAGTTAGCTAGAACTTCTGTCAGATAACCTTTACGGTACAAGATATTGCGTACAACTGCATATTGATATGCTTCATTTTCAGCCAACTTATCAGAAGCATAAGCCTTGCGAGCAGCATTTGCTCCTTCCATTAACTTGCTGATATCAGCTCCTGCAGCTGCGATTGGCAAGAGCCCCACTGCTGTCAATACTGTAAAACGACCACCTACACTATCAGGCACTACAAAAGTATCCCAGCCATTAGCATCTGCTTCAACTTTAACTGCACCTTTAGCGCGGTCTGTAGTTGCGTAGATACGTTGGTTAGCTTCTTCTTGACCGTACTTCTTAACCAAGAGTTCTTTGAAGACACGGAAAGCAATAGCCGGTTCAGTTGTTGTACCTGATTTAGAAATCACGTTTACTGAGAAATCTTTGTCTGATACATAGTCTACCAAATCAGCCAAATAGCTTGAAGAGATAGAGTTTCCAGCATAGAGGATCTGAGGTGCCTTGCGTTCTTCCTTTCTTTGCAAGTTTACAAATGAATTATTCAAGAAATCAATAGCTGCACGAGCTCCTAAATAGGAACCACCAATACCGATTACGATCAATACCTCACTATCAGATTGGATTTTAGCAGCAGCCTTTTGAATACGAGCAAATTCATCTTTGTCATATTCTTCAGGTAAGTTCAACCAGCCAGTCATTTCTGCCCCAGGACCTGTACCATTTCTCAGAGCAGAATCTGCTGCAGTCACTTGAGGCTGCATATAATCTAGTTCATGTGGTGCAACAAATTTATCTAATACTTTTGAATAATCAAATTTAATATGTGACATAATATTCCTCCAAAATTTCTTCTCTTCTATCATAACCCTTACCTTAGATTTTTTCAAGTTTTTATACTGAATTTTTCCAAATTTTATCATAATTTAAACATTTGCGTAAAAAATGTTACAATATTAAAATTTGAACGAAATAAGACAAAAAAACGGCTAGAGATTCTAACCGTTACAATTCATTTAATAAATACTCAAATAATTCTAAATTGCCATCTTCTTCATTGACCAGGAACTCTGGGTGCCACTGTAAACCGATAATACGATGCTCGTCGACAGACTCAATCGCTTCCACTGTCTGATCTCGAGGGTCCACCGCTGTCACACGGAAATTAGGTGCCAGATCTTTGATACTCTGACGATGGACTGAGTTGACCTGACTTTCTTTGCCAAACAACTTAGCCACCACGCTTCCTTCTACTGTCTCAATAGTATGAGATGTCCCAAAAGGCAAGCCTTGCCAGTGACCTTCAATTTCTTGGTGGAGAGTGCCACCAAAAGCAACATTGACCAGCTGAACACCACGACAGATTGCCATAATTGGTTTATTCTGACGGAGCGCTTCTTTCAAGAGAGCTAGTTCAAACTCATCGCGTACAAGGTTGTAATCATCACTCTCAATAGTCTTTTTCTCCCCGTAAAACTGAGGATGGACATTTTGCCCACCTGTCAAGATGAGTTTGTCAATCATTTCCACATAATCGCGCACAACGGACTCATCACCAACAGGAATAACCAAGGGGAGACCTCCGACCTGACGAATGCTCTCTGCAAATTTACAGGATACAGATGAATGAATGTTTTTTCCTTCTGCATCTACAGGACATAGATTTGCAGCAACTCCTACAACCGTTCTAGCCATGATGTGTCTCCTTTCAATTTTCTAACGATAGTCCTATCTTATCATCCAATCCCTCTGCTGTCTAATATGTTTTTTAAAAGACCGTGATAAGTATTTTTTATGGGTTAAAAAAATTGAATTAGGAATATAAAAAGTTCTAGTATTTGTACTAGAGCTCAGACGGGCTTCTTTATTTGCTATGATTTTTAACAAAAAAACTCTCGTTTTGCCAATAAAAGATGCTTGAAAGTTGGACAAGAAGGCTCTATAATGAGTTCAGGAAAAGAGGTAGGAAAAGTATGATTAGTGAAACGATTGCTCTGCTAAGGAAAAAGTCAGGTTATTCTCAGGAAAAATTAGCTGAAAAAGTAGGCGTATCTCGTCAGACTCTCAGTAAGTGGGAATTGGGCGACAGTTTACCGGATATTATTTCTTCAAGTCGTTTGGCAGAAATTTTTGATATCAGCTTAGATGAGTTGGTTAATGGGGATGTCTCTCCTTTTGCTACTAAAGCCAAAGAAGGGAAGTATATTTTTGGAACGGTAACTGTTGGTGAAAAGGGACAAATCGTCATTCCTGCACGAGCGAGAAAAATTTTTAACATCCAAAAAGACGACAGCCTTATGGTTTTAGGTGATGTCAATCAAGGCTTGGCCTTGTTGAAGAGCGATTTTTTTATTCAAGCTTTTGAAGAAATGGGGTTAATGAAATGAAAAAAATTACTGGCTTTGGTCTTAGTTTTGCAGTGTTTATATTTTTCTTGAATTTGATAGGCTGCTATGATTTTGTCATGGTAATGACGCGTAACCAGACTTATTTTGCAGAACATTATAATTCAGCTATTATGGTTTACTTTAGCCATTATCCTGTTGTCTTTGTAATTGTGTGGTTTAGCCATTTGTTAGCTGCTACCTTGAGTCCGATTTTCTATTTTTTCAGAAGAAAATTAGCCCTTACTTTGGCTGGTCTTGCTTTCTGGGGAGATGCTCTGCTGATTCTATTGACCAGTCTTTTTAGGAATCGCATTCAGGTTTTTGGTTGGCAATTTTTCGTTGATTTGGTTGTTCTAGGATTGCTTGGCCTTTATTATCTGTATTTGCGTAAAATATTTCTTAGCACATCAGGAAAAATCTAGGATTTTAAAATAATCCTAGGTGTTTTTTGGTTATTTATGTATATTGTCTATAAAGATTAATGGAACACGACAAGAAAGTGAGAGAAGTGATTTTTAACTAAGAATCTGCTTCTGTCTCACTGCCTTTTTTGTTATAATAAGCTTTTGAAAGGAGAGAGTCTATGTGGCACATTTTAGGAAGTTATCCATTTTCCCAAGCAGGTTTGCACAAACGTTATGAACAAGCTAAGCAACTGCTTTTATGGGAAAGTGCGGGCTGGACTAGAAAAGATCTAAAGAACCTTGCTAAAAGAGATTTACAGCTATCTGATTTTTGCATAGGCTCTCAGGCTTTTAATCTCTTATGGCAAGATGCTTACGCTGCTCAAAAGCCATCATCACACTGAAAAACAATGGACGGAAAGCAAGTGATATTGAGGCCTCCATTAATCAATGGTTGTCTCAAGTCTCCAGCCATCTCTTTAAGTCGATAACGTTTGATTGTGGGAAAGAATTTTCTAATTGGAAATCTATTTCGAATGCACATGACATTGATATTTTCTTTGCAGATCCAGGATGCCCTGGTCAACGAGGTCTAAATGAACATTCTAATGGCTTATTAAGACGAAATGGACTTCCGAAACAAATGGATTTTACGAATATTTCTAAAAATTATTTATCAGCTATAGCTGATAAAAGAAATAGAATTCCTAGAAAATCATTGAATTATCAATCACCCTACCAAGTTTTTCTGAGTTACTTGAAAAGTCTAACTTAATTTGACAATTTAGGGGGCAAGAAAAAGCTGCCCAAGAGGACAACTTTTTTCTTATTCAAATACAAATTGATTGTGATAGAGTTCTGAGTAGAAACCGCCAAGTTTGAGCAACTCGTGATGATTTCCACGTTCAATAACCTCTCCATCTTTGAGGACAATAATCTGATCGGCATTGAGGATGGTCTTGAGACGATGGGCAATGACAAAACTGGTTCGACCTGCTACAACTGCCTCCATGGCATGTTGAATCTTGCTTTCTGTTACGGTATCGACATTGGAAGTCGCTTCGTCTAAGATTAGGACTTGAGGATCTGTCATCAAGGTCCGAGCGATGGAAATCAATTGTTTCTGACCAGTTGAGAAGATATTTTGCTCATCATCAATAAGGGTATCATACTTATCAGGCAAGCTTTCGATATAGTCATGAATATGAGTTGCCTTAGCAGCTGCTTCGACCATTTCCTGACTGGCATCTGGCACACCAAAGCGGATATTGTCTCGGATTGTTCCGCTAAACAAGACCGAATCCTGCAAGACAATACCGACCTTGCTTCGCAGACTGTCCAAGTCGTAGTCACGAATGTCTTTGCCATCAAAGGAAATGCTACCTGCATCCACATCGTAGAAACGATTGATGAGGTTCATGATGGTCGTCTTCCCTGAGCCAGTTGGACCGACAACTGCTATCATCTGCCACTTAGGAGCTGAAATGCTAACATCTTTTAAAATCGGCTTGTCTGGCACATAAGAGAAATCAATATGACTGATTTCAACACCTTCTCGCAATTCCGTAAAGGCAGGTGCACTTTGCGGGCGAATCTCTTCTTCTGCATCAAACATTTCTTGGATACGATCCGCCCCAGTAAAGGCCAACTGGAGGCTCCCCCAACTCGCAGCCACCTGGATAATGGGCTGGTAGTACTGCTGAGAAAATTGGGTAAACATGACAATCAAACCTAGGGCTGTTGTTGTTTCGATACTTGAATCGTTCAGCAAGACAGCTGAACCTGCAAAAATGACGATGGCCGTATTGACCAAGCTCATCCCATTCATAACAGGAAAGAGGATGCCTGAGAACATTCTCCCTTTAAAGGTTGCCTTGCGCACGCGCTCATTTTGCTCCACAAAGCCTGCTACGATGTCGTCCTGAATCCCTTGTACGATAACAGCTTTCTGCCCTGAAATACTTTCGTCCATGTAGGCATTGAGTTTCCCAACCTCTTTTTGCTGGAGATTAGTGTACTTGCGGGCCATTTTCACGATGAAAACCAACATGAGAAAGGCCACTGGGGTGCTGGCTACTGTTATCAAGGCTAGCGTCACATTTTTTGAAAACATGACAAAAATCAAACCGATGTAAAGAGCAATATTGCTCATAACCTGAACTAGACTTTCATTGAAGGCTTGAAGGATGTTATCCAAGTCACTAGTGAAGCGAGAAAGGATATCCCCATCCTGATGGCGGTCAAAGAAAGAAACCGTCAAACGGGAAAGTTTACCAAAAAGGCCCTTACGCATCTCATTTGTCGACTCGGCAATCACACGGGTCATCAAGGTCATGTAAATCAAGCTAGACACAACCAAGGAAAGGACAACCAGAGCTAGATTCAGCATCAGAGCCGATAAACTCTGCCAGGCTAGTTCGGAAGTTCCATTTTGATAAGCCAGAACTAGGTTAGCAAGCTCTGTTACTGCTTGACCTGAAAAAACTGGAAAGAGGGCTTGGGAAATCGTCGCAATCGCAACCATCAGAATCACAACGACAAAGGAGAGCTTGTAGACTTTAAAATAATTCCAGAAAAATCGAACTGTTTTCATTTATTCCTCCTTTCCCTTTTGTGTTTCGTAGATTTCGCGGTAGACGGCATTGCTAGCTACCAAGTCCGCATGCCTTCCTTCTCCAATCAATCGTCCTTGATCCAAGACCAAAATCTTGTCTGCATGGACGACTGAACTGATCTTTTGAGCGATGATAATGGTTGTCGTCCCTTTCAGGTCTTTGTTCAAAGCTTCCTGCACGAGTCTTTCTGACTTGGCATCCAAGGCCGAAGTCGAATCGTCAAAAATCAGGATACGGGGATTGCTGACAATCCCACGGGCAATGGACATCCGTTGTTTTTGTCCACCAGAAAAGTTGGTGCCACGTTCCTCGACCTGACTCTCAAATTTGTTTTCCATGCGTCCGATAAATTCGCTGGCTTGAGCAATCCGTGCTGCACGTTCCATTTCTGACACGCTGGCATTGCCTTTTCCTTGACGAAGATTATCTGCAATGGTCCCGCTAAAGAGAATAGCACGTTGCAAGACGATAGAAACTGTTTTACGCAAGGTTCCCTCGCTGACGTCTCGAATATCCTTGCCACCAATCTTGATAGATCCCTCCTGTGGATCAAAAAGCCGTGGAATTAACTGAGCTAGGGTGGACTTCCCTGCTCCAGTAGCCCCAACCACACCGACCATTTGACCAGGCGCAATTTCAAAGGTTACATTCTTCAGCATAGGCTCATCGTCATTAGGATAGGTGGAGGTTACATTTTCAAAAGAGAGACTTCCTTCTAACTCTTCGTCTGGGAGATCTTTAAAGGTCATCGCTGGCTCGGTATTTAGAATTTCGCGGATACGACGCAAGGAAATCATGGCACGACTGACAGAATTCCCTAAAAATCCAACCATGATGATGGTAAAGATAATCTGGCTGAGATAGTTGATAAAGGAAGCAATCGAGCCCACTACAGACGGATCTGACTGAGCCATTCCAGCCACCAACCAGATAGAGAGGAAGACCGCTCCATAGCCGACTAGCATCATAACGGGTTCTATAACTGAGAAGGCATAACCGATATAAAGATTTTGGCCGAGAAGTTCATCAGAAACATCGGTAAATTTGTCAAATTGTGCTTTTTCTTGTACAAAGGATTTGACCACGCGCACACCACGTAAATTTTCTTTGGCGATAGCATTAATCCGTTCAAGAAGGGTTTGAAACTTAGCAAATCGTGGCCCCATCATCCCCATCATGATAGCAGTTAGTGCAAAGATCAAGAGCACCATGAGAACAATCACCCACCAAAGTGATGGAAGAGTGTGAACCGCCAAAATAAAGGAACCGATAAAGAGAAGAGGGAGACGGAAAAGAATTTGAAAAGCCATCATCACCACGTTCTGAATTTGGTTGATATCATTGGTCATACGGACGACAAGGTTACCCGCATTGAATTGCTCGATATTAGCATAAGAAAAAGTCTGGATCTTGCGAAAAGCGTCTTCACGAAGGTCCGAAGACACTCCTTGGGCAATATAGGCTGCAAGTGTCACATTGACCCCACCTGCCACCAGACCGACTAGGGCTACTCCTATCAGCCATGCACCAATACTATAAATAGCCTCATTTTGTCCGGCCAACAAAGCCTCTAACACCTCTTGCAAATAGCGCGGTTGCAAGAGCGAGCTCGCAACCATCAAGCCTGTCATCACTAGGGATGCCAAGGCCTGCCATTTATAAGTTTTTATTTTTTTAATCAGCATATTTCCTCCTAATAAAATAGATAAAGGGAGCGACATCCTGCGTCAGGTCCTTCTCATTCGTTTATATTGATGCTATTCTAGCAAAAAAGAGGCATCTTGTCAAAGAAGTCTCCTTATCATAAATTAGTACGCTTTCATCTACAGGTGATGCATGAAAAGGCTTTTTATGGTAAAATGGAAGGAAGAACTCTTACAAGGAGGAAAAGATGAAGAAACAAACCATCGCTGTCTTGGGTCCTGGTTCTTGGGGAACTGCCCTTTCGCAGGTCCTAAACGACAATGGACACGAGGTTCGAATTTGGGGAAATATTTCTGACCAAATTGATGAAATCAATAACCAACATACAAACAAACGCTATTTCAAAGATATCCTACTCGACGAAAAAATCAAAGCCTATCATGATTTAGAAGAAACACTAAAGGATGTGGATGCTGTTTTATTTGTAGTCCCAACAAAAGTAACGAGACTGGTTGCCCAACAAGTAGCAAAGGTGCTTGATCACAAGGTTGTCATCATGCATGCCTCCAAAGGATTGGAACCAGATAGCCACAAACGTCTATCAACTATTCTTGAAGAGGAAATCCCAGCTGACCTTCGTAGTGAAGTCGTTGTTGTTTCAGGACCTAGCCACGCTGAGGAAACGATTGTACGGGATATTACCTTGATCACTGCAGCCTCTAAAGACCTTGAAACGGCCCAGTACGTCCAAAATCTCTTTAGCAACCACTACTTCCGCCTCTATACCAATACGGATGTTATCGGGGTTGAAACCGCTGGTGCTCTCAAAAACATCATCGCAGTTGGCGCTGGGGCACTACATGGTCTAGGATTTGGCGATAATGCCAAGGCGGCTATCATTGCCCGTGGCCTGGCTGAAATCACCCGTCTAGGGGTCGCTCTGGGAGCTAATCCTCTGACTTATAGCGGGCTTTCTGGAGTTGGGGATTTGATCGTAACTGGGACATCTATCCACTCTCGTAACTGGAGAGCTGGTGATGCTCTCGGTCGTGGAGAATCCCTCGCAGACATCGAAGCTAATATGGGCATGGTCATCGAAGGAATCTCAACAACTCGAGCAGCTTACGAGCTGGCTCAGGAATTGGGTGTCTACATGCCAATCACACAGGCTATTTACCGAGTCATCTACGAAGGTGTCAATATCAAAGAAGCAATCACTGACATCATGAACAATGAATTTAAAGCAGAAAACGAATGGTCTTAGACCCTTATAGAAAGGAACATCATGAAACAAAAAGTCAGAAAAGCAGTCATCCCTGCCGCTGGATTGGGAACTCGCTTCCTCCCAGCAACTAAGGCCTTGGCCAAGGAAATGTTGCCAATCGTAGACAAGCCCACTATCCAGTTTATCGTTGAAGAAGCCCTCAAGTCTGGAATCGAAGACATCTTGGTTGTTACGGGTAAGTCAAAACGTTCTATCGAGGACCATTTTGATTCAAACTTCGAATTGGAATACAACCTTAAAGAAAAAGGGAAAACAGATCTTCTGAAGCTGGTTGATGAGACAACCGGCATGCGCCTGCATTTTATCCGTCAAACACATCCACGTGGTCTCGGAGATGCTGTTTTGCAAGCCAAAGCTTTCGTTGGAAATGAACCTTTTGTCGTTATGCTTGGTGATGACTTGATGGATATCACAGACGAAAAGGCTGTTCCGCTTACCAAACAACTCATGGATGACTACGAACGTACCCACGCGTCCACTATCGCTGTTATGCCAGTCCCTCATGACGAAGTCTCTGCTTATGGGGTTATTGCTCCGCAAGGCGAAGGAAAAGACGGTCTTTACAGCGTTGAAACCTTCGTTGAAAAACCAGCTCCAGAGGACGCTCCTAGTGACCTTGCTATCATCGGACGCTACCTCCTCACTCCTGAAATTTTCCAAATCCTCGAAAACCAAGCTCCAGGTGCAGGAAATGAAATTCAGCTGACAGATGCAATCGATACCCTCAATAAAACACAACGTGTATTTGCTCGTGAGTTCAAAGGGGCTCGTTACGATGTCGGAGACAAGTTTGGCTTTATGAAAACCTCCATCGACTACGCTCTCAAACACCCACAGGTCAAAGACGACTTGAAAGACTACCTCATCCAACTCGGAAAAGAGTTAGCTGAGGGGAAATAGAAGAAAATTCCATATAAAAAGAGCTAGGATAGTTAATTATCCCAGTTCTTTTTTGTATTGCTATTCTTCAGAACATCTATAATCTAAAAAGAAATCTGTATTTCTCAGTTAACCTACTTATAAGCTCCATCGAATTGGTATCAAACTTCATGAAAGCGCTATGATATTATTTTTTATAAAAATGGGACCACAATAAGTTTGTATAATAAAATAAAAAGCACCGAATCGGTGCTCGCTTTCTCAAGTTGTGTACGGACAAAGCCTTATTTTAACTTGCTGTGTTGTTTCGAATAGTTCCAACACTTGTATTGTATACCATTCTTTTAAAAATTGCAAGAAGAAATCTATATGAAATAGAATAACATTCCATTTTATAACGATTTAAAAATTTACATATTGAAAACGTTTTACAATTTCTTGATTTTAATAGTCAAAAGATATATAATTTAGCCAAGGTTAATATATTAGCGTTTGCTGATAAGAACTTAAAGAGTATAACTCAAAGGAGAACACTAAATGAACAATAAACCTTACTCTATCGGACTTGATATCGGAACAAACAGCGTCGGATGGGCCGTGATTACAGATGACTATAAAGTTCCATCGAAAAAGATGAAAGTTCTGGGCAATACTGATAAACACTTTATCAAGAAAAATCTACTCGGGGCTTTATTGTTTGATGAAGGGACTACTGCTGAGGATAGACGTCTCAAACGAACAGCACGTCGTCGCTATACTCGTCGGAAAAATCGTCTTCGCTATCTTCAAGAAATCTTTACTGAGGAAATGAGCAAGGTAGATAGTAGTTTCTTTCATCGATTAGATGACTCCTTTTTAGTTCCTGAGGATAAAAGAGGAAGTAAATACCCTATTTTTGCTACTTTGGAAGAAGAAAAAGAATATCATAAGAATTTCCCGACTATCTATCATTTGAGAAAACATCTGGCGGACTCAAAAGAAAAAGCTGACTTTCGCTTGATCTATCTGGCATTAGCTCATATAATTAAATACCGCGGGCATTTTTTATATGAAGAATCTTTCGATATTAAAAACAATGATATCCAAAAAATATTTAACGAGTTTATAAGCATTTACGACAACACCTTTGAAGGAAGTTCACTTAACGGACAAAACGCACAAGTAGAAGCAATTTTTACAGATAAAATCAGTAAATCTGCAAAGAGAGAACGCGTTCTAAGACTCTTTCCTGATGAAAAGTCCACTGGTTTGTTTTCCGAATTTCTCAAGTTAATTGTAGGAAATCAGGCTGATTTTAAAAAACATTTTGACTTGGAAGAAAAAGCTCCACTACAATTCTCTAAAGATACCTATGATGAGGATTTGGAAAACTTACTCGTACAAATTGGAGATGACTTTGCAGACCTTTTCCTAGTTGCTAAAAAACTCTATGACGCCATTCTTCTATCAGGAATCTTAACTGTTACAGATCCTTCAACCAAGGCCCCACTATCAGCATCTATGATTGACCGTTATGAAAATCATCAAAAAGACTTGGCTGCTTTAAAACAATTCATTAAAACAAATCTTCCAGAAAAATATGATGAAGTTTTTTCTGACCAATCTAAAGATGGATATGCTGGATATATCGATGGCAAGACCACTCAAGAAGCATTTTACAAATACATCAAAAATCTTCTCTCTAAACTCGAAGGAGCAGATTATTTCCTTGATAAAATTGAACGTGAAGATTTCTTAAGAAAACAACGCACCTTTGATAATGGTTCTATTCCTCATCAAATTCATCTTCAAGAAATGAATGCCATTATCCGTCGACAAGGAGAACATTATCCATTTCTGCAGGAAAATAAAGAAAAGATAGAGAAAATCTTGACTTTCCGTATCCCTTACTACGTTGGCCCATTGGCTCGTGGCAATCGTGATTTTGCTTGGCTAACTCGAAATTCTGACCAAGCAATCCGACCTTGGAATTTTGAAGAAATCGTTGATAAAGCAAGATCTGCAGAAGACTTCATCAATAAGATGACTAACTATGACTTGTATCTACCAGAGGAAAAAGTTTTGCCCAAGCACAGTCTCTTGTATGAAACATTTGCTGTCTACAATGAATTAACAAAAGTAAAATTTATTGCGGAAGGATTGAGAGACTATCAATTCCTTGATAGTGGGCAGAAGCAGCAAATTGTCACTCAATTATTCAAAGAGAAAAGAAAAGTAACTGAAAAAGACATCATTCAGTATCTACACAATGTTGATAGCTACGATGGAATCGAACTAAAAGGAATTGAAAAACAATTTAACGCTAGTCTATCTACTTACCATGATTTGCTCAAAATTATCAAGGATAAGGAGTTTATGGATGATTCTAAAAATGAAGCAATTCTTGAAAATATCGTCCACACGCTAACTATCTTTGAAGATCGTGAGATGATTAAGCAGCATCTTGCACAATATGCCTCTATCTTTGATGAGAAAGTAATCAAGGCACTGACTCGTCGACATTATACTGGTTGGGGAAAACTCTCTGCCAAGCTGATTAACGGCATCTATGATAAGCAAAGTAAAAAAACAATCCTTGATTATCTGATTGATGACGGTGAGATCAATCGCAACTTTATGCAGTTAATCAACGATGACGGACTTTCCTTCAAAGAAATTATCCAAAAAGCACAAGTGGTTGGTAAGACAAATGATGTGAAACAAGTTGTCCAAGAACTTCCAGGAAGCCCTGCTATTAAAAAGGGAATTTTGCAAAGTATCAAGCTTGTTGATGAACTGGTCAAAGTTATGGGCCATGCCCCTGAGTCTATCGTGATTGAAATGGCGCGTGAAAATCAAACTACTGCAAGAGGAAAAAAGAATTCCCAACAAAGATATAAACGCATTGAGGATGCACTAAAAAATCTAGCACCTGGGCTTGATTCAAATATATTAAAAGAACATCCAACAGATAATATTCAACTTCAAAACGACCGTCTCTTCCTTTACTATCTCCAAAACGGGAAGGATATGTACACTGGGAAATCTCTTGATATCAACCAACTAAGCAGCTGTGACATTGACCACATCATCCCACAGGCCTTTATCAAGGATGATTCTCTTGATAACCGTGTCTTAACTAGTTCAAAGGATAATCGTGGGAAATCCGATAATGTTCCTAGCCTAGAAGTCGTTCAAAAAAGAAAAGCCTTTTTGCAACAATTATTGGATTCTAAATTGATTTCAGAACGTAAATTTAATAATTTAACCAAGGCTGAACGAGGTGGGCTAGATGAGCGTGATAAAGTTGGTTTTATCAAGCGCCAGTTAGTTGAAACACGTCAAATCACAAAACATGTTGCTCAGATTTTAGATGCCCGCTTCAATACAGAAGTGACTGAGAAGGATAAGCAGAACCGCATCGTCAAAATCATCACTTTGAAATCCAATCTAGTTTCCAACTTCCGTAAAGAATTTAGGTTATACAAGGTACGGGAAATCAATGACTACCACCACGCGCATGATGCCTATTTAAATGCAGTGGTTGCTAAGGCTATCCTTAAGAAATATCCTAAACTAGAGCCTGAATTCGTCTATGGTGACTATCAAAAATACGATCTTAAGAGATACATCTCCAGAACCAAAGATCCTAAAGAAGTTGAAAAAGCAACTGAAAAGTATTTCTTCTACTCAAACTTGCTGAACTTCTTTAAAGAAGAGGTGCATTACGCAGACGGAACCATCGTAAAAAGAGAGAATATCGAATACTCCAAGGATACTGGAGAAATCGCTTGGAATAAGGAAAAAGATTTCGCTACAATCAAAAAAGTTCTTTCACTTCCGCAGGTGAATATTGTGAAGAAGACAGAAGAACAAACCGTTGGACAAAATGGTGGTCTGTTTGATAACAATATTGTGTCCAAGAAAAAAGTAGTTGACGCAAGCAAACTAACCCCTATCAAATCCGGTTTGTCACCTGAAAAGTATGGTGGCTATGCAAGACCTACAATCGCTTATTCAGTTCTTGTTATAGCAGATATTGAAAAAGGAAAGGCTAAAAAATTAAAGAGAATTAAAGAGATGGTTGGAATAACCGTTCAAGATAAAAAGAAATTTGAAGCAAATCCAATCGCCTATCTTGAAGAATGTGGTTATAAAAATATCAATCCTAATCTTATTATAAAACTACCTAAGTATAGTCTCTTTGAGTTTAATAATGGACAGCGAAGATTATTAGCAAGCTCTATTGAGTTGCAAAAAGGTAACGAATTGATTGTACCTTACCATTTCACTGCTTTGCTTTACCACGCACAGCGAATTAATAAAATTAGTGAACCAATTCATAAACAGTATGTGGAAACACATCAAAGTGAATTTAAAGAATTATTAACAGCAATCATTTCTTTATCTAAAAAATATATCCAAAAACCAAATGTTGAATCGTTATTACAACAAGCGTTTGACCAATCCGATAAAGATATTTATCAATTAAGCGAATCATTTATCTCGCTTTTAAAACTGATTTCATTTGGAGCTCCTGGAACCTTTAAATTCCTTGGTGTTGAAATTAGTCAATCAAATGTACGATATCAATCTGTGTCTTCTTGTTTCAACGCCACCCTCATCCACCAATCCATCACTGGTCTCTACGAGACTCGGATTGACTTGAGCAAACTAGGAGAAGACTGATGGGATGGAGAACCGTTGTTGTCAATACACACTCTAAACTCTCCTACAAGAACAACCACTTGATTTTTAAAGATGCCTCTCGGACAGAGTTGATTCACCTGTCCGAGGTGGACATCCTGCTTTTGGAGACAACGGATATCGTTCTCTCCACTATGCTGATTAAACGCTTGGTGGATGAAAATATTCTGGTCATCTTTTGTGATGATAAACGCTTGCCAACAGCCTACTTAACGCCTTACTATGGTCGACACGATTCCAGTTTGCAACTCTCTCGTCAAATCACATGGAACGAGGAAACTAAAGCACAAGTTTGGACTACCATTATTGCACAAAAAATTCTCAATCAAGCTTTTTATCTGGGGAGTTGTGGTTTTCTAGAAAAATCTCAGTCCGTCATCGATCTCTATCATGGGTTGGATTTATTTGATCCTAGTAACCGGGAGGGACACGCAGCTCGTATTTATTTCAACACCTTGTTTGGAAATGATTTTAGTCGTGAGCAAGATAGTGATATCAATGCTGCCTTGGACTACGGCTACACCTTGATTTTGAGTATGTTTGCGCGTGAGATTGTCTTGTCTGGTTGTATGACTCAGTTTGGTTTGAAACATGCTAATCAGTTTAATCAGTTCAACCTAGCTAGTGATATTATGGAGCCTTTCCGACCAATTATTGATAGAATTGTCTATGAAAATCGAAGCAGTTCTTTTGTCAAAATCAAGCGAGAACTTTTCACTATTTTCTCAGACACCTTCCACTACAATGGAAAGGATATGTATCTGACCAATATCGTCAGTGACTATACTAAGAAAGTCAGCCAAGCTCTCAATCAACCCGAGAAAGGAGTTCCTGAGTTTAGGATATGAGTTATCGATATATGCGTATGATTTTAATGTTTGATATGCCAGTTGATACCGCAGAGGAACGCAAGGCCTATCGGAAATTTCGGAAGTTCCTCATAGATGAGGGATTTATCATGCACCAATTCTCCATCTATAGTAAGCTCTTGCTCAACAATTCTGCTAATAATGCTATGATTGAGCGACTCAAGACTCATAACCCTAAAAAAGGAAACATTACTCTCTTGACCGTTACAGAAAAGCAGTTTTCTCGCATGATTTACTTAAATGGCGAACGAAATACCAGCGTAGCAAACTCCGACGCACGCTTGGTCTTTCTGGGAGAGGAGCCTAGAGATGAAGATTAATTTCCCACTACTGGATGAACCATTAGCTATTGAAAATGCAACTTTTTTAGTGTTGGAAGACCAGTTTACCTTTTCAACTATCGTCAAGCAATTCTACCAATATACTGATGATGGGGAGTTGAAGTTGTTTGATAGAAATCTAAAAGCACTGAAAGAGTCCGAATTACTAGTGATAACGGATGTCTTAGGATACAATCTCAACTCACCTGCCATGCTTAAATTGATACATGCTGATTTAGAAAATCAGCTCAATGACAAACCCGAAGTCAAGTCCATGATTGAAAAGTTGGTTGCTACGATTACAGAATTGCTGGCATTTGAGTGTTTGGAAAACGAGTTAGACCTAGAGTATGATGAAATCACCATTCTAGAGTTAATCGATGCACTTGGTGTCAAAGTCGAAACTCTGAGTGATACACCTTTTGAAAAGATGCTAGAGATTGTCCAGGTTTTTAAATATCTTTCTAAAAAGAAACTCCTTGTTTTCATCAATGCATCAGCCTATCTATCAAAGGATGAGTTAGTAAATCTGATAGAGTATATCCAACTAAATCAACTAAGGGTTTTATTTGTCGAACCTCGAAAAGTCTATGATTTTCCGCAGTATGTGCTGGATCAAGACTATTTCTTGAACCCTGAAAATATGGTATAATAAGAGTAACAATTGGAACCTAACGAGCTGAAGTCAGGCTGGGACGAATGGCGCGATTACGAAATTTCGTGAGAAAAATCTTTCTACGAGGTTTTAGAGCTGTGTTGTTTCTAATGGTTCCAAAACCTTACTTTTTTTTTTCAAAAAAAAATAAAAGTTTTAGAGCTGTGTTGTTTCTAATGGTTCCAAAACAGTACGCTAAATTATTTTTCGCAAATGGTAGTTTTAGAGCTGTGTTGTTTCTAATGGTTCCAAAACTGAACGCTTTAAGATTAAAGAAAATCTAATGTTTTAGAGCTGTGTTGTTTCTAATGGTTCCAAAACGAACGTTTCAGGAAGATAATCTGCATATGGGTTTTAGAGCTGTGTTGTTTCTAATGGTTCCAAAACAACTAATCAACAGGCGCCAACGTCAAATTTGTTTTAGAGCTGTGTTGTTTCTAATGGTTCCAAAACGCTTCAGGACTTTCAAAAAAGCTATGAACGGTTTTAGAGCTGTGTTGTTTCTAATGGTTCCAAAACTACAAGAAAAGTATTTCACGCTTTGGCTTCGTTTTAGAGCTGTGTTGTTTCTAATGGTTCCAAAACGCAGATAGTCAAGAAGCTAACAATGTAACCGTTTTAGAGCTGTGTTGTTTCTAATGGTTCCAAAACATAAAAACAAAGAGGTAAACAAAATGCTAAGTTTTAGAGCTGTGTTGTTTCTAATGGTTCCAAAACTATAACCCATCATTAACAACGCCAGGAATAGTTTTAGAGCTGTGTTGTTTCTAATGGTTCCAAAACCCAAAAACTTATTGGCTAACAGGTCAGAATGTTTTAGAGCTGTGTTGTTTCTAATGGTTCCAAAACAGCTTTTGAGCATTGGGTGGATGTAACTTAGTTTTAGAGCTGTGTTGTTTCTAATGGTTCCAAAACGTCGAGTCTATTCTTGTCCTGTACGGAGCGGTTTTAGAGCTGTGTTGTTTCTAATGGTTCCAAAACTTGGTTTGGTGAGCGCTGGGCCGAAGTGACGTTTTAGAGCTGTGTTGTTTCTAATGGTTCCAAAACTTGGGAGTTGGCGCATTGTTCATCGGATTTGTTTTAGAGCTGTGTTGTTTCTAATGGTTCCAAAACTCTTAACTGGATTGTTAGATTTAACAGTAGGTTTTAGAGCTGTGTTGTTTCTAATGGTTCCAAAACTTCTACAAATGGAAAAACTTAGTGACGAAGGTTTTAGAGCTGTGTTGTTTCTAATGGTTCCAAAACGAAAGACCTTCGAACTCGTCCAAGTAGTAAGTTTTAGAGCTGTGTTGTTTCTAATGGTTCCAAAACACATCTGAGAGGTCAACGGTAACTTGTCAAGTTTTAGAGCTGTGTTGTTTCTAATGGTTCCAAAACTAGACTCGACTACCGTACTGAACTTATCTTGTTTTAGAGCTGTGTTGTTTCTAATGGTTCCAAAACCTGAGTCTCAACTAAAGATGTTCAGGAACCGTTTTAGAGCTGTGTTGTTTCTAATGGTTCCAAAACCAATTTGAATTCGACCGAAATAACCCCAATGTTTTAGAGCTGTGTTGTTTCTAATGGTTCCAAAACGCTACGGAAATTGTCTGCTCAGGCCAGAAGGTTTTAGAGCTGTGTTGTTTCTAATGGTTCCAAAACCTTATTGAACATCAACGCGATAAACTCAGCGTTTTAGAGCTGTGTTGTTTCTAATGGTTCCAAAACGTATTTTCACAAAGAATACACAAAATTTTCGTTTTAGAGCTGTGTTGTTTCTAATGGTTCCAAAACCGTTGTAGATTCACTGATAAAGTAATCAGCGTTTTAGAGCTGTGTTGTTTCTAATGGTTCCAAAACTTTGCGAACATTTTTTGATGGACTTTAAAAGTTTTAGAGCTGTGTTGTTTCTAATGGTTCCAAAACCGAACAATCGGAGCAAGTGATGATGACATGGTTTTAGAGCTGTGTTGTTTCTAATGGTTCCAAAACTTTGCGAACATTTTTTGATGGACTTTAAAAGTTTTAGAGCTGTGTTGTTTCTAATGGTTCCAAAACCGAACAATCGGAGCAAGTGATGATGACATGGTTTTAGAGCTGTGTTGTTTCTAATGGTTCCAAAACTTTGCGAACATTTTTTGATGGACTTTAAAAGTTTTAGAGCTGTGTTGTTTCTAATGGTTCCAAAACCTATCCATCAAAGAAATATCCATATCGTCAGTTTTAGAGCTGTGTTGTTTCTAATGGTTCCAAAACTAGGGTTGAGTCCAAAAATTGTTCGAACAAGTTTTAGAGCTGTGTTGTTTCTAATGGTTCCAAAAAAGCTACTCATTTTTTGAGTAGCTTTTTAACTATTCCAACTCTACACATAGCTCATTCCTTTATAGAAAAGGAAAACGGCTAGTGCGATAAAAAATAGGGCTGCTCCGATTCGCTGGCTGGTACTATACATCCTTTTTTCCCATTTGACTGGAAAGATGATTGCTAGAAAGGCCCCACCTACTGCGCCGCCAATATGCCCTGCTAGGCTGATTCCTGGGATCAGAACACTTCCAATGATATTTATCACAAAAAGCGTCAGGTAGGATTGCCCTAACTGCTGGATATAGGGGTTGCGAGTTGCGTAGCGCAAAACAATAATCGTAGCAAATAGTCCGTAAAGAGAAGTGGATGCTCCTGCTGCAAGGACTTTCGGTGTAAAAGCAAACACAAAGAGATTGCCCATCATTCCTGATAAGAGATAGAGAAAGAAGAACTGCTTAGAGCCGAAAATCTCCTCCACCTGTCGTCCAAGAAAGTAGAGAGAAAGCATATTGACAATGAAATGCTCCCAGCCTATGTGCACAAATATAGCCGAAAAAAGGCGCCAGATCTGCTCTGGAAACAGACGAATAGTCGGTCCATACATAGCTCCAAACTGAAAAAGAGTTTTTGCCTGATCAAAGTTCACACCCGTAGTAATCAGCATCAGTAGAAATACAAAGCCAGTCATTAGGAGAAAAAAACTAGTCACAGGGTAACGTTTGTCAAAAATTTCCTTCATAGATTAGCACCTCCTGAACGGGAATATCATGGTCTTCCGAGTTGAAATTCTGGATTTGACAAGGATAGATTGTACTCATGGTCTGACCAGCAAAATTCTCCAGATAGCGGTCGTAATAGCCTCCGCCATATCCGATCCGATAACCCTCTGTCGTAAAAGCCAAGCCCGGAACATGAATCAGATCAATCCGGGAGGTATCCACCACTTCCAAGCCCCCTTGGGGCTCCAGTAAACCAAAGGAAGTTTTTTTCAACTGCTGTGGATTGTAGACCACAAACTCCATGAAACCCTTGGGATAGGTTTTAGGTATCAAAACCTTTTTGCCGTCCTTCAATGCCTGGTTGATCAGTCCCTGCGTTTGAAACTCATGCGGAAAAGAGAGGTAGGTTGCGATGACCCTGGCTTCTTGGTAAAAAGGATGATTCAAAAATCGTTCTGTTAAGGCTTGATCCATAGCCATTTTTTGTTTCTGAGGGGTAGACTTCATTTCTTGCAAGACTTGCTTGCGCAATTCCGATTTCATAGACAATCCCTCTACTCTGCCGCCTTCTTTTGAAGAAAGCTAGAGACCGCATCCACCCCAATGGCTAAGGCTTCTTCCTTGGGGCTCATCTGAGGGTGGTGAAGGGCGTAAGGACTATCGATACCTAGCCAGAACATAACACCGTCTACCTTCGAAAGGAGGTAACCAAAATCTTCACCTGTCATAGCAGGCTCGATATCAATCAACTCGATTCCTTCTTTTTCTTCAAAGAATGTCATCAGTTCACGCGCCAAGGCTGGATTGTTCTCAACAGGCAGGTAACCTCCTTGTTTGAGTTCCACTTCGACTTCCATATCAAAGGCTGCTGCAACACCTTCTGCGACTGTCTTGACTCTTTTTTGCACCAAGAGGCTCATGTCCTGAGTCAAAGCTCGAATGGTTCCGTGTAAAAAGGCTGTGTCTGTAATGACATTGTTAGTTGTTCCAGCCTGAAAAACGCCAAAGGTGACCACTGCTCCTTCGATTGGATTGACATTGCGGCTGACAACTGACTGTACCTGGGTCACAAAGTAACTAGCGGCCACTAAGGCGTCATTGGCTTCATGTGGAAAGGCTGCGTGTCCTCCTTTTCCTTTGAAACGAATCTTCACCTCACAAGTCCCTGCAAAAAGTGTATGGGTATTGGTCGCAATCTGGCCGACTTTCAAATCTGGACGAACATGGAGTCCATAAAACTGGTCTGGCAACCAGTCCCCAAAAGCACCGTCCTCATACATGAGCATACCACCAGCTTCATTTTCTTCAGCAGGTTGAAACAGAAAAAGCAGATTATTCTTTGGTTGCTCCTCAAGAGCTCGTTCGAGACAGCCCAAGGCAATGGTCATGTGAAAATCATGGCCACAAGCATGCATACGACCGTGATGTTGGGAAGAAAAAGGAAGGCCCGTTTGTTCGACGATAGGTAGGCCATCAATATCTGTCCGCCAACCAATGGTCCGCTCTGGCTGGCTTCCCTGCAGGTAGACCAAAATCCCTGTCCGCCAGGTACGAACTTGAACAAAGTCCTTGCCCGCAGTCAATTTCTCAATCACAGCCAACAAATAAGCCTGAGTCTTGAACTCCTCCAAGCCAATCTCTGGAATTTGGTGTAAATCTCGTCTAGTCTGAATCAAATCTAACATCTATCTGTCCTCCTATATAGCAGAAAGAGGCTGGGAGAAGTATCCGCCTCTTTTTATTTTTACAAGGTACGAAGCGCATCTTCTAGCGCTGTTTTTTGTTGGGTTTGGGCATCAATCTCTTTGATAATACGAGCTGGAACGCCTGCTACCACTACATTTTCTGGAACATCTTGAGTCACGATAGCTCCTGCAGCGACAACTGAACCACTACCGATTTGGACACCTTCGATGACCACTGCATTGGCTCCGATGAGAACATTGTCCCCGACACGGACTGGATCGGCACTAGCTGGTTCAATCACACCTGCCAAAACTGCCCCTGCACCAACGTGGCTGTTCTTCCCAACGATGGCACGACCACCAAGGATAGCACCCATATCAATCATGGTTCCTGCACCGATTTCTGCTCCAATATTGATAACAGCTCCCATCATGATAACAGCATTGTCACCAATTTCCACTTGGTCTCGGATAATAGCACCTGGCTCGATACGAGCATTGATAGCACGTTTATCTAACAAAGGAACGGCAGAATTACGAGCATCTTGTTCGACAACATAATCTTGATTTTCTACCAAGCCTTCGAGAAGCGGAGCGATATCCTTCCAATCTCCAAAAAGAACATTGCCTAATTTGACAACAGAGCTAGGAACAGCAGACGCTAGTTGTCCTTCAAAGGTTACTTTGACACTGGTTTTCTTCTCTGCATTGGCGATAAATTGGATGATTTCTTGGGCATTCATTTTTGTGGCAGTCATAGGCGCCTCCTAGTTCATTATAATGATACCTATTCTACCAAAAAAGGCTTCAAATTTGAAGCCTAAACTATCAAAATAATCGTCTTTACTTCCCTTCTTTGGCTTCTTCGATAGACAAGAAGACCATAGGGACGATGATCAAAATCATGGCCAAAACTAGAAATCCATCTAGGACCAGACCGAGAAAGAGAACGCTCAATAGGGCCGAAGAGAGAGGCTCGCTAGCGCTCACTACAGAGACAACGAGAGGAGAAACGAGAGAGACGGCCTTCATAGACAGGAAGAAGGCAAAAGCTGTTCCAAATACGGCAATCGTCAGACAAATTAGCACACTTACCAGATCCACTTGAAAACTTATCCGATAAATAGGGTAAAGAAAATTACTAAAGAGCCCTGCCAGAATCATCCCCCAACCAACAGTCGGAACAAATCCGTAACGCCGTGCAAAACGCTGAGGCAGGATAACATTAAACATGACCCCTACTGCACTGAGCAAACCTGTTACTAGAGCCAAAGGTGTCATGGACAGCTGGGACAAATCCCCTTTTGTAGCCATCAAAAAAACACCTAGCATGGCAATCAAAACATAGAAAACAGCTGTAATCGAAGCCTTCTTCTGGTAAATGATTCGATTGTAAAACAGGATAAAAATAGGGCTGATAAATTGCAAAATGGTCGCCGTCGTCGCATTGGAATACTCAACGCAGAGATAAAAGAAAAACTGCACAGAAAAAATACCTAGAATAGCATAGGCTAAAAAAGGTAGATAATTTTTCTTATCTTTCCAGATATCCAACAAACGGCTACGCAACTGAAAGGCAGATAACCCTAAAACCAAACTCCCCGCCACAAGCAACCGCATAGAGGTAATCCAACCTGACGATACTGGGTAATGAGTGAAAAAATACTCTCCTAAAATCCCGCAAATCCCCCAGATAAGACCCGAGAACAGTGAATAAAAGGTTCCCTTCAAAATCTTCTTTTGATACTTATTCATTCCCTTATTGTAACACGAAATAGAAAAAGAAAAAAGTAGCTAAGAGAAGAAAAATTGCCTCTTGCTACTTTTTTTATTATCGATTAAATAGACGGGAACGACCTGAAGAGCCACTCTGAGTATTTCCACTCGAACTTGTTGTTCCCGAACCGCTACTTGAGCTTGGAGGAGTTACTGCAGGAATGCTTCCTAGGATATTCTTCCACGCATTCTGATAATCTGCATCGCTTCCTCCAATAGCGAAGCGGTAGGTGGTTACTGGCGCTCCTTCTTTAGTAGCCCAGTAACTTGTTACGGTAGAACCGGAAACGTTAACTTCTTTGCCATTAATTGAAACCTTGCCCGGTTTCTCCCCTGTCGACTTGAGAACTTGTGACTTGGTCACACTTGAGTCGAGATTAAAGCGCTCATTCCCCCAAATGCCAGGTTTTGCTTGTTGAATGGCATTAACCAAGTGGGCCATATAGTTGGCATTGCGGTAGTGGCCCGCCCCTTTGGCTAGCGGGCGGTTGTCATCATGACCTAGCCAGCCACCCAAGGTCAAGCGAGGCGTAGAAAGCATAAGCCACATATTTTCATCTTCATTGGTTGTACCAGTTTTTCCAATCCAGTCGGCGCTAGCAAGGCTTGGATTGATGGTAGCCAAGTCTGTCTGGAAACTTGAGGTAATCCGAGATGAGATAACATCGCGAAGCAAACTTTGCATGATGGTCGCTGTCGCTTTTGAATAAACTTGGACAGGTTTATCCTTGTGCTCGTATACCACTCGACCATCTGTTGACTCGATCTTCGCGATCATATGTTTCTTATGGTAAACTCCGTTGTTGGCCAAAGTCTGATATCCGTTAGTATGCTGAGCAACTGTAACGTCAATTCCTCCGCCCATCGGTAAACTCTCAATACCATATTCTGGGATTTCGTAACCCATTTTTTCCATATAGCCTTTAACATCAACACCCTTCTCTCGGAGTGTACGATAAGTCCAGTAGGCTGGGATATTCCATGAGTAGTTGAGGGCCTCCCCTAACGTCATCATCCCTGTACCAGGACTATTGACATACATGATAGGATTGCCGTTTGAAAAGTTGGTTGGATAGTTTGATAAGATACTTGCACTTCCCATCAGACCTTGGTCAATGGCAATACTGTAAGCCAATATCGGCTTAGTAGTCGAAGCAGGAGAACGTTTTGTGTCGATAGCATGGTTATTCTGATTTTTTTGATAATTGCGACCACCGACAAATCCAAGAATAGCTCCCGTTTGGTTGTCCATGAGGACATTCCCCACCTCAGGCTGGCCTGTCGAATCATCTAGCAGATAGCCGTAGGTTGCCACCGCATTTTGCATCGCAGCATGAACATTTTTATTAATAGTCGTCGTAATCTTATATCCACCATTTTCAATTTCCTTAGTCGCTAAATCACGATAAGCTTTCTGGATGGATTCATTCTTTTGCTCTTTTACAGAAACATTATCTCTCTGAATCAGATAGTCATACATCCGATCAGTAGCTTCTGCCAAGGTTGCGAAGTAGAGATAGTCACGCGAAGTACCACTGACACTACCAGATGGTAAGAAGTCTTTCTTAAAATCATAATCCTTGTACTTGTCGTAATCTTCCTGACTTAGAGCCCCTGTCCGGTACATATTATAGAGAACATCTCTAGCCCGTTTGACCCCCAGAGCCAAATCCTCCTCGCTCTTCATACTACCGTCAGATTCATAAGGAGAGTAACTAATTGGGCTCTGTGGCAATCCTGCGATAAAGGCTGCTTGAGGGACCGTTAAATCCGAAGCCTTAACCCCAAAGATCCCTTCTGCAGCCTGTTGGGCACCTGCAATATTTTGTCCTTTATGATTGCGACCAAAAGGAGCAATGTTAAGGTAGGTTGTTAAAATCTCATCCTTACCCATAGCTCGCTCTAAAGCTAGAGCATCAATGATTTCTTTAGCCTTACGAGCTAGAGTGGGAGCATCTCCCACCACTTGTTGCTTGATAACCTGCTGAGTCAAGGTCGAACCACCACTGGATGACCCCAGACCGACAAAAGTTCCCAAGGTCGCACGAATAACGGCCTTAGGCACGACTCCCTTGTGCTCGTTGAAATTCTCGTCTTCTGTCGCAATGATAGCCTTTTTAAGATTATCCGAAATAGCACCTGAAGCGACTGAAGTGCGCAACAAATCGCCCTCGATCGAGGCAATGGCACTGCCGTCAGAATAAGTGATTTCTGAGATAGAGGCAATATCCTTCACTTGCTTGACCAACTCTTCTGCTTGAGGAACTTGGGCCTTGTCAAATAGGGCAACTCCATAACCCATAGCCGCCCCAGCACCAAACAGTCCACCGATAAAACCTAGGATAAAGAGAGTGTTAAAGACTATTTTAAACCCACTCAAAATCTTAGCGAAAATAGGCCCTGCCTTTCTAACTTTATCAGAAGAGGTCCCCTTTTTACCGGTTTTCTTATCAGCTAGTTTTTCTGCTAGTCTTTTCTTCCATTTTGCAATTCGTTGCATTAGTTGCTGGAAAAAATGCAGCATTTTTGTTTTTAATTCATCAATTCTTTTTTTCATGAATGTCCTCGCTTTCTCTATTATACCATAAAAGGAAAACTTTCAATAAAATAGCCACTTTCTTCCCTATTCCACTAGGCTATTAATCAAGTTTGTGATACAATAGGTAGAAACAATATTTTATAAAGGAGAAAAGACACATGCACATTTTTGATGAGCTAAAAGAGCGTGGTTTGATTTTTCAAACGACTGATGAAGAAGCTTTGCGTAAAGCCCTAGAAGAAGGTCAAGTTTCTTATTATACTGGCTACGATCCAACTGCTGACAGCCTTCACCTAGGTCACCTTGTCGCAATCTTGACCAGTCGCCGTTTGCAACTAGCAGGTCACAAACCTTATGCGCTCGTTGGCGGTGCTACAGGTCTCATCGGAGATCCGTCCTTCAAAGATGCTGAGCGTAGTCTCCAAACAAAAGACACAGTAGAGGGCTGGGTCAAGTCTATCCAAGGACAACTTTCTCGTTTTCTTGACTTTGAAAATGGGGAAAATAAAGCTGTCATGGTCAACAACTACGACTGGTTTGGCAGCATCAGCTTCATTGACTTCCTCCGTGATGTCGGAAAATACTTCACTGTCAACTCCATGATGAGTAAGGAGTCTGTGAAAAAACGGATCGAGACAGGGATTTCTTACACTGAGTTCGCTTACCAAATCATGCAAGGATATGACTTCTACGTCCTTAACCAAGAGCACAACGTAACCCTACAAATCGGTGGTTCTGACCAGTGGGGAAATATGACAGCTGGTACCGAATTGCTTCGTCGTAAGGCTGATAAGACTGGTCACGTAATTACTGTTCCACTGATTACAGATGCGACTGGTAAGAAATTTGGTAAATCTGAAGGAAATGCAGTCTGGCTCAATCCTGAAAAGACTTCTCCATACGAAATGTACCAATTCTGGATGAACGTGATGGATGCTGACGCCGTTCGCTTCTTGAAGATCTTTACCTTCTTATCACTGGACGAGATTGAAGACATCCGTAAACAGTTTGAAGCGGCGCCACACGAACGCTTGGCTCAGAAAGTCTTGGCTCGTGAAGTCGTGACACTTGTTCACGGAGAAGAAGCCTACAAAGAAGCTCTTAACATCACTGAGCAACTCTTTGCTGGAAACATCAAAAACCTTTCTGTTAAAGAACTCAAACAAGGACTTCGTGGAGTGCCAAACTACCAAGTACAGACAGACGAAAACCACAATATCGTGGAACTCCTCGTGTCATCTGGTGTGGTGAATTCAAAACGCCAAGCCCGTGAAGATGTCCAAAACGGAGCTATTTACGTAAACGGCGACCGTATCCAAGACCTTGACTATGTCTTGACTGACGCAGATAAATTAGAAAACGAACTAACTGTTATCCGCCGCGGGAAGAAAAAATACTTCGTTCTTACATATTAAAAAACAGACTGGAGGCATTTGCCATCCAGTCCTTTTTTTGCTAGACTAAAACTATGAATACAAACCTCAAACCCAAACTCCAGCGCTTTGCTACTGCTAA
This sequence comes from Streptococcus oralis, assembly GCF_015561235.1. Lineage (GTDB taxonomy): Bacteria > Bacillota > Bacilli > Lactobacillales > Streptococcaceae > Streptococcus > Streptococcus oralis_BK. Next base: position 35,345 of record NZ_JADMTC010000002.1, read on the forward strand.
CTCCTTTGCCTGCCCTATCTGCCAAGAAAAACTGACCTTGGTCGAAACTAGTCTCAAGTGTAGCAATCGCCATTCTTTTGACTTAGCAAAATTCGGCTATGTCAATCTAGCTCCGCAAATCAAGCAATCGGCCAACTACGACAAGGAAAACTTCCAGAACCGCCAACAAATCCTAGAAGCTGGCTTTTATCAAGCTATCTTAGAAGGTATCTCGGACCTACTAGCGACTAAATCATCTGCAAAAACAGTATTGGATATCGGTTGTGGTGAAGGTTTCTACTCTCGTAAACTCCAAGAAAGTCACTCTGATAAAACCTTTTACGCCTTTGATATTTCAAAAGATTCCGTTCAAATCGCTGCCAAGAGCGAACCCAACTGGGCGGTCAACTGGTTTGTCGGTGACCTGGCTCGCCTCCCTATAAAAGACGCCAGCATGGATATCCTGCTTGATATCTTTTCGCCTGCTAACTATGGAGAATTTCGTCGCGTTTTATCCAAAGATGGGTTCTTGATCAAGGTCATCCCGACTGAAAATCACCTCAAAGAAATCCGTCAAATGGTGCAGGAGCAGCTGACAAAGAAGGATTATTCTAATCAAGATATCAAAGAACATTTCCAGGAACATTTTAGCATCCAATCTAGCCAAATAGCTTCCCTAACCAAACCCATCACAGCAGAGCAACGCCAAGCCCTGCTTGCCATGACGCCTCTCCTCTTTCACGTTGATCAAACCAAGATTGACTGGAGCCAGTTGACTGAGATTACCATCGAAGCAGAGATTTTGGTTGGGAAAGCAGAGTAATTAAAACTTTCAGATAAGACAAAACCCGCACCCTTGATTGAGGTGCGGGTTTAAATTATGTAATTATTAGTTCAAGTGCCAGATATCTTCGTTGTACTGAGCGATTGTACGGTCAGATGAGAAGAATCCTGCTTTAGAAATGTTAACGATGACTTTATCCAACCATGCGTCACGATCTTCGTAGTCAGCAAGCATTTGCTCTTTGACTTTGATGTAGTCTTCCAAGTCAAGGAGAGTCATGAACCAGTCTTTGTTGATCAATTCGTTGTAAAGACGTTCCAAGCGTTCTTTCTTGCCTACTGCAAGAACAGCGTCACTCACGATGAAGTCAACTAATGGTTTGATAGCTTTACGAGCGTAGAATTCGCTTGATTTGTAAGCTGCTTTTGCGTAAAGGTCGATAACAGTTTCTGAATCTTCACCGAAGATGTAGATATTTTCGTCGCCAACCAACTCAGCAATTTCCACGTTAGCTCCGTCCATAGTACCAAGAGTCAAAGCTCCGTTCAACATGAATTTCATGTTACCAGTACCTGAAGCTTCTTTAGAAGCAAGTGAGATTTGTTCTGAGATATCACATGCTGGGATGAGGAAGCTTGCTGCAGTAACGTTGTAGTTTTCAACCATAACCACTTGCAAGTGTGGAGCTACTTCTGGATCATTTGCAATCACTTCTGACAAGCAAAGGATCAAGTGAATGATGTCTTGGGCGATTGTGTAGGCAGGAGCTGCTTTACCACCAAAGAAGACTGTGATTGGACGAGCAGGGATGTTACCAGCCTTGATATCAAGGTATTTGTGGATGACATACAAAGCGTTCATTTGTTGGCGTTTGTACTCGTGAAGACGTTTGATTTGGATATCAAAGATAGAGTTTGTATTGATTTCCACACCTTGGTGATCTTTCAAGTGACGAGCCAATTTACGTTTGTTGTGAGCCTTGATGCTTTCCAATTTTTCTTTGACAGCTGCTTTGTCTTCGTAAGACAAGAGTTTTTCAAGCTCATCTGCTTCATGGTGCCATCCCTCTCCAATAATCTCATCCAAGTAGTGAGATAGTCTTGGGTTGGCATGCATGAGCCAACGACGGAATGTGATACCGTTTGTTTTGTTGTTGAATTTTTCTGGGTAGATGTCGTAGAAAGCTTTCAACTCTGAATTCTTCAAGATCTCAGTGTGGAGTGCTGCTACCCCGTTAACACTGTATCCGTAGTGGATATCCATGTGAGCCATGTGTACACGGTCGTTTTCATCAATGATTTGAACAGCTGGGTCTTTGTATTCTGCTTTCACACGACGGTCCAATTCTTTGATGATTGGTACCAAGTGAGGAACCACTTCTTGCAAGAATTCAAGAGGCCATTTTTCAAGGGCTTCAGCAAGGATTGTGTGGTTAGTGTAGGCAGTCATGCTACGAACGATTGAGATTGCTTCATCAAGTTCGATACCACGTGCAGTCAAAAGACGGATCAATTCAGGAATCACCATTGATGGGTGAGTATCGTTGATTTGTACAACTGCATAGTCCGCAAGGTCATGCAAGTTGCTTCCTTTTTCGATTGCTTCGTCGATGATCAATTGTGCACCGTTTGAAACCATGAAGTATTGTTGGAAGATACGGAGCAATTCACCTTGCTTGTCGCTGTCGTCTGGGTAAAGGAAGAGTGTCAAGTTGCGAGCGATATCTGTCTTGTCAAAGTTGATACCATCTTCGATGATAGAAGAATCAACTGAATCCAAGTCAAACAAACGCAAGCGGTTTTTAGTAGCTGTCTTGTAACCAGGTACATCGATATCGTAAAGAGTAGATGTCAATGTGAAGTGTGCGAATGGCACTTGGTAGCTACGGCTTGAGCGAACCAACCAGTTTTGCTCTGTCAACCAAGCATTTGGAATTGTTTCTTGTTGGTTATTTTTAAGAACTTGTTGGAAAAGACCGAAGTGGTAGTTCAAACCAACACCGTCACCATTCAAACCAAGTGTAGCGATTGAGTCGATAAAGCAGGCAGCCAAACGTCCCAAACCACCGTTACCAAGTGATGGTTCCAATTCTACTTCTTCGATTTCGATTAACTCTTTACCTGCAGCTGCAAGTTCTTTTTTCACATCGTCATAAAGACCAAGGTTAATCAAGTTGTTTGATAAGAGTTTACCAATCAAGAACTCAGCTGAGATGTAGTAAACTTTTTTCTTACCAGTGTTGACTGGTTTTTGACTGCTAGCAAGCTTGCTGTAGTTGAGAAGAGCAAGGTAAAGCTCTTCATTGCTACATTCTGCAATGGTTTTATTGTAACGCTTTTGTACAAATTCTTTTAATGGTAACATTTTTGTGTCTCCTGATATTGTCTTATTTCTTTAATTCTACCAAATTTTCATTAATTCGGCGATAAATTGTAGTCAAGTCAAGCAAAGTTTCTTCAACAGCTGGTGTGAGTTGGTCTGCTGTCATACGCCATGACCAATTTCCGCCAAGAGTAGATGGGAAGTTCATGCGAGCCGCCTCATCTAGTTCTAGCAAATCTTGCATAGTTGCAATTGCCATGAAGCTAACAGATGAAAATACTGTGCGAAGCATTGCGTGTGGCACTGTTTCGTACTCTTTACGGTTCGTGTAGCGCGCCATGTACTCGCGAGTTGGATCGTCGATCTCATTACGGTACCAACCAAGGACCGTATTGTTATCATGTGTTCCTGTGTACATAACTGAGTTAGCTGGTGCCAAGTGTGGGCTATCGATACTTTCGTCTTCTGGATTGAAGGCAAATTGAAGAATCTTCATTCCTGGGAATCCAGTGCGTTCACGCAACTCGATGACTTCATCTGTCATGAAACCAAGGTCTTCTGCGATGATGTTTAGCTCACCAAGCTCTTCCTTAACGGCTGCGAAGAGTTTGTAGCCTGGACCTTTCACCCATTTACCAGGTGCCGCTGTATCGGAACCAGCAGGAATTTCCCAGTAAGATTCGAAACCACGGAAGTGGTCGATACGAACGATATCGTAGATTTTGAAGCTTTCGCGCAAGCGTTCAACCCACCATTTGTAACCGTCTTTGTCCATTGCTTCCCAGTCATAGATTGGGTTTCCCCAAAGCTGACCAGTGGCAGAAAACTCATCTGGTGGGCATCCTGCGATGCAAGTTGCTTTACCAGTGGCATCTGTCTTGAAGAGATGTGGATTTGCCCACATGTCGCTTGAATCTTCCGCAACGTAGATAGGCATGTCTCCAACAATTTCGATGTGGTTGTCGTTAGCGTAGGCTTTCAATTTCAACCATTGTTGGAAGAAGAAGTATTGAGTCACACGGTGGTAAACCAACTTGTCTGCCAATTTCTCACGGTAGCTTTCAAGTGCTGAAGCTTTACGCGCACGAGCATCTGCATCTGGCCATTCTGTCCAAGCAAGATTGCCAAAATGCTCTTTGATAGCCATATACTCTGCGAAGAGTTCGAGCCAAGATTGGTTATCTTGAGCAAACTTCTCAAAATCTTTGACATCACCCACTTCCAAGAAGCGTTTAACTGCCTTTTCTAAAAGCGGACGACGTGCGTAGTAAATCTTCGCATAATCAACTTCAGATGCATCGCTACCAAAGTCAACACCTTCAAGGTCACTAGCTTCCAACAAGCCTTGCTCTACCAAGATATCAAGGTCGATAAAATGCGTATTTCCAGCAAAGGCTGAGAATGATTGGTATGGAGAATCTCCATAGCTTGTTGTCCCAAGAGGGAGGATTTGCCAGTAACGTTGCTTCGTACGAACCAAGAAATCGACGAAATCATAGGCAGTCTGACCAAATGATCCAATCCCGTATGCTCCTGGTAGAGAAGAGATGTGCATCAACACACCACTTTGACGTTTTTTCATAATAGCACCTCATATGTTTGTTATAAAACGTTGCGCAATCAAGGCGCAAACGTTTGCGTTAATTTAAGTATAACGCATTTCAAAAACAAATGCAAGCGTTTTTAAAAATTTTTTTGAATTATTTTTATCTAACTAAAACTTATTCCCACTGATATTTTATGAAATAAGCGAAAAAATTTTAAAGATTTTCTGATTTAAGATAATTCATTCCCAATATCTGCTCTATTTTCTGAAAAACTGAGCCGAATTTACGCAATCGTTTTCCTAATATATTTTCAATTCAAAAAAACAAACATTTTAAGTTCTTTCCTATATATAGGCTTTAACAAATGTTTGAAACCTTAAAATTTTTTTAAAAAACTTTTTAAAAAAGCTTGCAACCGTTTTCTATTTGTGCTATACTAGGCTCATAAAAGAAAACGTTTGCGTTTTCTAAATAAATTATACTGTTATTCTTTAGGAGGAATACACTATGTCATCTAAATTCATGAAGAGCGCTGCTGTGCTCGGAACTGCTACTCTCGCTAGCTTGCTCTTGGTAGCTTGCGGAAGCAAATCTGCTGACAAAGCTGCTGATACTAGCTCTTCAGAAGCAAAAGAACTTACTTTCTACGTTGAAGACCAATATAAAGCCTTCGCTGAATCTGCTGCAAAAGCTTACGAAAAAGAATCTGGCGTAAAAGTTACTATCAAAACAGGTGACCAAATGGGTGGTCTTGATAACCTTTCACTTGACAACCAATCTGGTAAAGCCCCTGATGTTATGATGGCTCCATACGACCGTGTAGGTAGCCTTGGTACTGACGGACAACTTTCAGAAGTAACTCTTAGCGATGGTGCGAAAACAGACGATAAAACAAAATCACTTGTAACTGTTGGTGGTAAAGTCTATGGTGCTCCAGCTGTCATCGAATCACTCGTTTTGTACTATAACAAAGATTTGCTTAAAGAAGCTCCTAAAACATTTGCTGATTTGGAAAACCTTGCTAAAGACAGCAAATACGCTTTCGCTGGTGAAGATGGCAAAACTACTGCCTTCCTAGCTGACTGGACAAACTTCTACTACGCATACGGACTTCTTGCTGGTAATGGCGGTTATGTATTTGGCCAAAACGGTAAAGATCCTAAAGATATCGGACTTGCAAACGACGGAGCAATCAAAGGTATCGAATATGCTAAATCTTGGTACGAAAAATGGCCTAAAGGTATGCAAGATACTGAAGGAGCTCCAAACTTAATCCAAACTCAATTCCAAGAAGGTAAAACTGCTGCTATCATCGATGGTCCTTGGAAAGCTCAAGCATTCAAAGATGCTAAAGTAAACTACGGTGTTGCGACTATCCCAACTCTTCCAAACGGTAAAAACTATGAAACATTTGGTGGTGGTAAAGCTTGGGTTATCCCAGCAAGCACTAAGAACCTTGAAGGCGCTCAAAAATTTGTAGACTTCCTAGTTTCAACTGAACAACAAAAAGCGTTCTACGATGTAACAAACGAAATCCCAGCTAATACTGAAGCTCGTACTTATGCTGAAGGCAAAAAAGATGAGTTGACCACAGCCGTGATTGAACAGTTCAAGAATGCTCAACCAATGCCAAACATCTCTCAAATGTCAGCTGTTTGGGACCCAGCTAAAACAATGCTCTTTGAAGCTGTAAGTGGTAAGAAAGATGCGAAAACAGCTGCTAACGATGCTGTAACATTGATTAAGGACACAATCAAACAAAAATTTGGTGAATAATTGATTTGTTCAAGGGGGGTGGAAGCAAAATCCCCCTTTGAATTTATAGATACGCTTATTATCATACGCACGTATCTTACGATTGAATCCGAGTTTTATCTCGCATCCTATGAAAGGAGTAATCATGGAAAAACAACAGCCTCGCAAAGCAGCCTTGCTGTCAATCATTCCTGGTTTAGGACAAATTTATAACAAACAAAAAGCGAAAGGTTTTATTTTCCTTGGTGTTACTGTTTTATTTGTTCTGTATTTTCTAACACTTGCAAGCCCTGAATTGAGCAATTTGATCACACTTGGTGACAAACCTGGTCGTGATAATTCACTTTTTATGCTGATTCGTGGTGCTTTCCATTCTATCTTTGTTGTCGTTTACTTACTCTTTTATATCTTTAATATCAAAGATGCACATACGACTGCTAAACGTATCAATAACGGTATTCCTGTAGCTCGTACCTTCAAGGACATGATTAAAGGAATTTATGAGAATGGATTCCCATACCTTTTAATCATCCCATCATATGTAGCGATGACATTTGCGATTATCTTCCCTGTTATCGTAACCTTGATGATTGCCTTTACCAACTATGACTTCCAACACTTGCCACCAAACAAATTGTTGGACTGGGTTGGTTTGACCAATTTTACGAACATCTGGAGCTTGAGCACCTTCCGTTCAGCCTTTGGTTCTGTTCTTTCTTGGACCATTATTTGGGCCTTGGCTGCTTCTACCTTGCAGATTGTCATTGGTATCTTTACAGCAATCATTGCCAACCAACCATTTATCAAAGGAAAACGTATCTTCGGTGTTATTTTCCTTCTTCCTTGGGCTGTTCCAGCCTTCATCACTATCTTGACATTCTCAAACATGTTTAATGATAGTGTTGGTGCCATCAACACCCAAGTCTTGCCTCTTTTGTCTAAGGTCCTTCCCTTCCTAGATGGAGCTCTTATCCCTTGGAAAACAAATCCAACTTGGACGAAGGTTGCCTTGATTATGATGCAAGGTTGGCTTGGATTCCCATACATCTACGTTTTGACCTTGGGTATCTTGCAGTCTATTCCTAACGACCTCTACGAAGCGGCTTACATCGATGGTGCTAATGCTTGGCAAAAATTCCGCAACATCACTTTCCCTATGATTTTGGCTGTTGCAGCACCAACATTGATCAGCCAATACACCTTCAACTTTAACAACTTCTCTATCATGTACCTCTTTAATGGCGGAGGTCCTGGTACTGTTGGAGGCGGAGCCGGTTCAACTGATATCTTGATCTCATGGATTTACCGTTTGACAACAGGTACATCTCCTCAATACTCTATGGCGGCAGCTGTTACCTTGATTATCTCAATCATTGTCATCTCTATCTCTATGATCGCATTCAAGAAACTACACGCATTTGATATGGAGGACGTCTAAGATGAATAACTCAATCAAACTCAAACGTAGACTGACTCAAACCCTCACTTACCTCTACTTGATTGGCCTATCAATTGTTATTATCTATCCACTTTTGATTACCATCATGTCAGCCTTTAAAGCAGGTAACGTCGCAGCCTTTAAACTAGATACTAACATCGACTTCAATTTTGATAACTTTAAAGGACTCTTTACTGAAACCTTATATGGCACTTGGTACCTTAATACTTTGATTATTGCCTTTATCACAATGGCTGTTCAAACAAGTATCATCGTACTTGCTGGTTATGCCTACAGCCGTTACAACTTCTTGGCTCGTAAACAAAGTTTGGTCTTCTTCTTGATTATCCAAATGGTGCCAACCATGGCCGCATTGACCGCCTTCTTCGTTATGGCGCTTATGTTGAACGCCCTTAACCATAGCTGGTTCCTCATCTTCCTCTACGTCGGTGGAGGTATTCCGATGAATGCTTGGCTCATGAAAGGTTACTTCGATACCGTACCAATGTCTCTTGACGAATCTGCAAAACTAGATGGTGCAGGACACTTCCGTCGCTTCTGGCAAATTGTCCTTCCGCTCGTTCGCCCAATGGTGGCTGTACAAGCCCTCTGGGCCTTCATGGGACCTTTCGGGGATTACATCCTCTCTAGTTTCTTGCTTCGTGAGAAAGAATACTTTACTGTTGCCGTTGGTCTCCAGACCTTCGTTAGCAATGTGAAAAACATGAAGATCGCCTACTTCTCAGCAGGTGCTATCCTCATCGCCCTTCCAATCTGTATTCTCTTCTTCTTCCTACAAAAGAACTTTGTTTCAGGACTTACAAGTGGTGGCGACAAGGGATAATTTATCCCCGCCACCCTTTTTCATTTTATACTCTTCGAAAATCTCTTCAAACCACGTCAGCTTTATCTCCAACCTCAAAGCTGTGCTTTGAGCAACCTGCGACTAGCTTCCTAGTTTGCTCTTTGATTTTCATTGAGTATTAGAAATTGTTACTGTAAATAATATTCTTGCAACAAGCAATTTATCTCCTAGACTTGAAATAAAGCACATTTCTCTATATAATAATACTCATATAGAAAACACTTTTAGAAAGATGCCTATGCTTCCATATCCATTCTCGTATTTCTCTAGTATCTGGGGATTTCGTAAGCCCCTATCAAAACGTTTCGGCCTCAACTGGTTTCAGCTTCTCTTTACGAGCATTTTCCTCATCAGCTTGTCTATGGTTCCGATTGCCATTCAAAACAGCTCACAGGAAACGTATCCACTGGATACCTTTATCGATAATGTCTACACACCCCTGACAGATGAAGCCATCATGGACTTGTCAGAGAATACACAAATCGTTGATGGAAAGCTAAACTACTCAGGTACGAAGAATCATCAGCCTTCTCTTTTAATTGGTCCAAGCCAAAGCAAGGAATTTCCAAAGGACTTGCAACTTCATTTTGATACGGAAGAACTCGTCATCAGCAAGGAAAGTAAGGAACTGACTCGCATTCGCTACCACGCGATTCAAACGGAGAGTTTCCAGAGTAAGGAAGATCTTACCCAGGCCATTTCTAAAGACTGGTATCAACAAAACCGGGTCTATATCAGTCTCTTTCTCGTTCTTGGTGCAAGCTTTCTCTTTGGATTGAATTTCTTCATTGTCTCTCTTGGAGCTAGCTTTCTCCTTTATATCACTAAAAGATCACGCCTCTTTTCATTTAGGACCTTTAAAGAGTGCTACCATTTTATCTTGAACTGTTTAGGATTACCCACTCTGATTACGCTTATTTTGGGACTTTTTGGCCAGAATATGACAACCCTTATCACTGTACAAAACATTCTTTTTGTTCTTTATCTGGTCACTATTTTTTACAAGACACACTTCCGTGATCCAGATTATCATAAATAGGAGATTTTTATGCCCGTTACGATTAAAGACGTGGCCAAGGCAGCAGGTGTCTCACCTTCAACTGTTACCCGCGTTATTCAAAACAAATCAACGATTAGTGATGAAACCAAAAAACGAGTTCGCAAGGCGATGAAGGAGCTCAACTACCACCCCAATCTCAATGCTCGTAGCTTGGTAAGTAACTATACTCAAGTTATCGGCCTGGTGCTTCCTGACGACTCGGATGCCTTTTACCAAAATCCTTTCTTCCCATCTGTTCTACGAGGGATCGCCCAAGTGGCATCTGAGAACCACTATGCTATCCAGATTGCAACGGGGAAAGATGCAAAAGAGCGGCTCAAAGCTATTTCCCAGATGGTCTATGGTAAGCGTGTAGATGGTTTGATTTTCCTCTATGCCCAAGAAGAGGATCCTTTGGTTAAGCTAGTAGCAGATGAGCAATTTCCTTTCCTTATCTTAGGTAAATCTCTATCTCCCTTCATTCCGCTCGTCGATAATGACAATGTCCAGGCAGGTTTTGATGCAACAGAATATTTCATCAAAAAAGGATGCAAGCGAATTGCCTTCATCGGAGGAACCAAAAAACTTTTCGTAACACAAGATCGTCTAATGGGTTATGAGTTAGCTCTTAAACGATACCAACTTCCTATTGATCCAAATCTGACCTACTTTGCGACCGAATTTCTTGAAGATAATGGTTATCGCTTTAGTAAACTTCTCTTCGAGCATGATCCAAATATTGATGCTATTATTACTATTGATAGCCTTCTTGCTGCAGGGGTCTGTGATTACATCGCAAAACACCAACTGGATGTCCCTGTCCTCAGCTTTGACTCGGTCAACCCTAAACTGAACTTGGCAGCCTATGTGGATATCAATAGCTTAGAACTCGGGCGCGTTTCCTTTGAAACCATTCTCCAGATTATTAACGATGCCAAAAACAATAAACAGATTTGTTACCGCCAGTTGATTGGGCACAAAATTATCGAAAAATAAAGACCAGCCTCAAGGCTGGTCTTTTGAGTATTATTAATTGTCTGTTTCTACGAATCGTCCTAGGATGTGGACATTTTCGGATACAGAGACAAAGGCTGTCGGATCGACCTGTTTCATGATGTGTTTAAAATCATTAAACTCTGCTCGCGTGATAACCGTAATCAAGACTGCTTTTCTCTCATGATTATAGGTTCCTTCTGCATCGTGGATCATGGTTGCTCCTCGGTGCAATTTTTTATGGATTTTTGCGATTACCTTGTCAGGATTATTGGTCACAATCATGGCCTGCATGCGTTTTTGCTTTGTAAAGACCGCATCTGTCACACGGCTCGATACAAAAATGGTGATCATAGAGTAGAGGGCGTATTTCCAACCAAAGGTCAGACCTGCTATCAGCATGATGGTTCCATTTACCAAGAAAGAAATACTGCCGACATTCTTACCCGTTTTCTTTCGAATGGTGAGACTGACGATATCTGTACCTCCGCTAGAAATATTGTTACGGAGTGCAAAACCAATCCCCAAGCCCATGACAACACCCCCAAAAAGAGCATTGATGATGGGATCCTCTGTCAAGGTCACAACTGGCACAAGCTGGATAAAGAGGGAACTCATGGATACTGTGATAAAGGTAAAGATTGTAAACTTATGCCCAATCTGATACCAAGCCAAAATCATCAACGGAAAATTGATGGCATAAAAGGTCAGCGATATCGGAATATAAAAACCAAACCAGTGATTACTCAAAGCAGAGATAATCTGTGCCAAACCCGTCGCACCACTGGAGTAAACGTGTCCTGGTTGAAAAAAGAAATTGACTGCTACTGCTGACAAAAAGCCATAAACCAGAGAAGCCGAGACTTTCTCATCATATTTTTCCCGAGAGATACTTTGTAAAACTCGTAAGATTTTTATCTGATAAGCAAAGCGGCGCAGATAATAGCGCCACCGCTTAATTTGTTTTGCTTGTTTCATCTTCTTCTACTTGTAAGCTGAGTTCCTCTAGTTGTTTGAGAGCGACTGTTGATGGAGCTTGTGTCATTGGATCGGTTGCCTTATTGTTCTTAGGAAAGGCAATGACTTCACGGATATTTTCTTCTCCTGCTAAGAGCATCACAAAACGGTCAAGACCGATCGCCAAACCACCGTGTGGTGGGAAACCATAGTCCATAGCCTCAAGAAGGAAACCAAACTGGTCATTTGCTTCTTCGGCTGAGAAACCAAGAGCCTTGAACATGCGTTCTTGAAGGTCTTTTTGGTTGATACGGAGGCTACCACCTCCAAGCTCATAACCGTTCAAAACGATATCGTAGGCAATGGCACGAACCTTAGCCAAATCACCTTCTAATTCGTGAGCTGTCTCTTCCTGTGGAAGGGTAAACGGATGGTGGGCACTCATGTAACGACCTTCTTCTTCAGACCATTCAAACATTGGCCAGTCAACTACCCAGAGGAAGTTAAATTTGTCGTTATCAATCAAGCCAAGCTCTTTGGCAATACGTCCACGAAGGGCGCCTAGTGTTGCATTAGCCACTTCAAGCGTATCCGCTACAAATAGAACCAAATCCTTATCTTCAAGACCAAGTGCTGCAGTCAATTCTCCTTGGATACCCGTCAAAAACTTGGCAACCGGTCCATTTAATTCTCCATCAACTACCTTGACCCAAGCAAGACCTTTGGCACCGTACTGTTTGGCTACTTCGGTCATCTTGTCGATGTCTTTACGTGAGTAGTTGTCCGCAGCTCCTTTGACTACAATGGCTTTAACAGCAGGTGCTTCTGAAAAGACTTTGAAATCAACACCCTTGACAACTTCTGTCAAGTCCTGAAGCAACATGTCAAAACGGGTATCTGGCTTATCAGAACCGTAAAGAGCCATCGCATCGTCGTACTTCATACGAGGAAATGGAAGCGTTACTTCGATGCCTTTTGTTTCTTTCATCACGCGCGCAATCAAGCCTTCTGTGATATCTTGGATTTCTTGCTCACTAAGGAATGACGTTTCCAAGTCGACCTGGGTAAACTCAGGCTGACGGTCTCCACGCAAGTCCTCGTCACGGAAACATTTGACGATTTGGTAGTAACGGTCAAATCCAGCATTCATCAAGAGCTGTTTGGTAATCTGTGGACTTTGAGGAAGAGCATAGAAATGTCCTTTGTTGACACGAGATGGCACCAAATAGTCACGCGCCCCTTCTGGTGTTGACTTCGAAAGGAATGGCGTCTCCACATCAATAAACTCCAACTCATCCAAGTAGTTACGGATAGAATGAGTCACCTTAGCACGAAGTTTAAGATTTTCCAACATTTCTGGACGACGAAGGTCAAGGTATCGGTAACGCAAACGTGTATCGTCATTGGCCTCAATCCCATCTTTAATCTCAAAAGGTGTTGTTTTAGCTGTATTAAGAACAGTAAGGGCTGTCACATTCAATTCAACTGCACCAGTTGGCAACTTATCATTGGCCTGCTCACGCGCAGCGACTTGTCCAGTCACCTCGATAACAAATTCGCTACGAAGACTTTCAGCTGTTGCCATAACCTCTGCAGAAACTTTTTCAGGGTTGATAACCAACTGCATGATCCCTTCACGGTCACGAAGGTCGATAAAGATCAAACCACCCAAGTCACGACGACGGCCAACCCATCCTTTCAAGGTAATTTCTTGTCCGATATGTTCCTCACGAACACGACCAGCATACATACTACGTTTCATTGTTTCTCTCCTCTTTTATTCTGTTACTATTTTACCATAAAAGCGCAAGCTCTTCATGAAAATCATCAGAAAAGTTTGATTGTCTTTAGAAATCAAAACGAACAGACAAAAAATCCGATGGAAACGTCATCGGATTCTCTGATTGTGATTCTTAACCTTTTTTACGCTTTTCAGCGATCTCAGCTGCCTTTTTAGGTAGAACAATCTCCGTCGCATAAGCCGAAGCAAAACGCAAGACACCTGCAATAGGCGCAAAGACAACTGCTAGATAGTTGTAAAAGAAATCGCCTTTAAAGGCATAGGCAAGTGCCCCGATGATAAAGAAGAGAACGACCGCCTGTATCACTGCTAATAAAATTACTCGTTTCATGTGACCTCCTGACTCTATTATAGCATGAGTATCATCAAAAAGCCGATTAAATTATTCAAAGCGTGTAAAGAAATGCTGTAAAGAAGGCCTTTTCGGCTCACATAAGCCAGACCCAAACTAAATCCCAGACTAGCATAGACTAAAAACTGTTGCAAAGTCCCTGGAAAATGAATCAAGGCAAAGAGCACACTCGATACGAGGAGAAACAGAGCTGTCTGTTTGCTGTTATTTTGCTTAGGAAAGAGATAGCGCGCCAGCATCCCTCTAAAGATAAGTTCTTCCGTCAGAGGAGCAAAGACCACTACCATAAAGAAACCAAATACAGGCTGTGCGACTGTCAGTTGAGATACGATTTGTTGATTAGCCGACGGATCATCTGGCAAAAAGAACTGGGCTGTAATCGCCACTAGCAAAACCAGAGTTGGCAACCAAATATAACGATTAAAAACCGTCGTCTGGATGCTAACCTTTTCTGTCTGATACCATCTGTAAACTCCATAAACATAGGCTCCTGACAGGACGATATAAAGTGGCAAGACTCCAAAGATCGAAGCCCCTAGGTCAAGCGCTGATAAAGCCATACTCTGAACCATTCCATAGCCAAAGAAAAAGGATAGAACAGCTAGAAGAAACCAGCCAAGATTTTTAAATAATTTCATAAAAGGCTCCTATTTGAAATAACGTTTTATCATAGGTAATTGCATCACATTGATATAAATATGGATCGCTCCTACAAGCAAGAAGGCTAGTAACTGAATCTCTCCTGTCAATAAAGAAAAGATAGCAATCAAAAAATAGAGACCTGGTAAGACATACTGATTTAATTGGAATAAAATTCGAAAACTTTGTTCCAAATTAGCCTGACGCTCCCCTTCATCATAGGAGTTTACGTAGTCCAAGACATCCTTTGGTGTAGAGAAGAATTCCAAATCAAACTGACGAACGATCGCAATGGTCTTATAGAGATATTTTTGAGCACTGAAAATCATCACTAATGCCAAAAAAGAAAGAGATAAGGTTATATAGCTGATATTTAGTACAATTACTTCACTACCTGAGATGAAAAGAGCCAAAAAAATCGCTACGCCTGCACTATTAAAAGCAATAGTTCCAAACTCGAGATTACGATACATTTGTACATAATAGGTTTCATTCAGATCATCATCCATTTCCTCTTGATACAAGGAGTGAAATTTTCTGCTTTTCTTTAAGAAATCGAAAGTCAAAAACATACTAATGAAACCTAACAGTAAACAAATAGATGATATCCATGGAATCACGGTTTTGACATCTAAAATGCTTCCATAGTTTTCGGTATAGGCCTTAAACATCCCTGCAAACATGCCCAAGAAGCCTCCCAAGATAACAGCCATTAAAAATAACAATCCACGTTTCTTTTTCATATTCATACTCTTTCTAATCTAAACCAATCCAACTAACCACTGACCAAATGCTTTCCCTGATTCATAAATAGCTGTTAAGCCTTCTGTTCCAAGTGACACCAAAATCAAACAAACAGAAAGTAAGAGAATAGCTTGATTTCTAGCTTTTTTTGCTCCATCTCCCAAGGGTTCATTCCCAAGCCAACCTGCTAGATAGGCATAGAGAGTTACTGTTATAATCCCAATCTCTGTCGAAGAGAGAAATAACAAGACTGTCACCAAACGAACGATATTGGCTTGAATGTTAAAATAATTTGCTAAACCTGCACAAACACCCGCAAGTTCTTTGTGCTCAGTATCGACTTGAAAACCTGCTAAAAACTCTCTCATGATTTTTCTCCTTTTCAACCTTTTTGAATTTTATTTTTCTCTCTACCCATCTAAAGACTAATAGTAAAACTATGTTAATCCAGAAGAGATATTTGCTTTCAACAATTGTAAACCAACCAAATAGGCTTCCGATCATAGCCAAAAAATTAACGATAAACACAACTATAGATAGATAATAAATCACTTTATACTTATTCATTCCTCATCCTCCTCTATACGAAATACCGACTCGACTGGCTCATGGAATATCTGAGCAATCTTCAGGGCAATGACGATGGATGGGGTGTACTCATCCCGTTCTAGCAAACTGATGGTTTGCCTGGACACGCCAGCTAGCTTGGCAAGTTCGGTCTGATTAAGACCATCGCGAGCCCGAAGCTCTTTTAAACGATTTTTAAGCATTCCTTTCTCCTTTACTCTTAACTTGCTTATATTGTAACACATCTTTTTCTTTTTGACAAGTATATTTGTCAAAAAGTTTATGATTTTTGTCATTTTGCAAAAGAAAACGGTCAGGAGTAAGGTCCTGACCGGTTTTTCTACTATTAAAAGCCTAATTTTTCAAAGATTTCTGAGAAATTTTGATTGATAGCATCAAGTGACACTTGAACTTCTTCTCGAGTTTGGTTGTTCTTGACTGTCACTTGTCCGCTTTCGACTTCGCTCTCTCCTAGAGTGATGAGGGCCTTAGCCGCAAAGACATCGGCGGACTTGAACTGAGCTTTGAGTTTACGGTTGAGGTAATCACGCTCTGCTTTGAATCCTTGTTGGCGAAGAGCCTGTACCAACTCCAAGGCCTTGACATTTGCGTCTTCACCCAAGACTGCGATATAGACATCTAGAGCGTTCTCGATAGGAAGGGCCACACCTTGTTTTTCAAGGATGAGGAGCAGACGCTCTACACCAAGTCCAAAACCAAATCCAGCAGTCTCAGGGCCACCAAAGTAGGAAACCAAGCCATCGTAGCGACCTCCTGCACAGACTGTCAAGTCATTGCCCTCGATTTCAGTGATAAACTCGAAAATCGTGTGGTTGTAGTAGTCCAGACCACGCACCATATTGGTATCAATGATGTAATCTACTCCAAGATTTTCCAACATCTGACGCACAGCATCAAAGTGAGCTTGACTTTCTTCATCAAGGAAGTCCAAGATAGACGGCGCATTCTCTACTGCCACCTTGTCTTCTTTTTCCTTAGAGTCCAAGACACGGAGAGGATTTGCCTCCAAACGACGTTGGCTATCCTTAGACAAGGTCTCCTTGAGCGGTGTCAAATAGTCGATCAAGGCTTGACGGTAGGCTGCACGGCTCTCAGGATTTCCCAGAGTGTTAAGGTGCAATTTGACACCTTGAATGCCGATTTCTTTCAAGAAATGGGCTGCCATAGCGATCGTTTCTACATCGGTAGCTGGATTGCTTGAGCCAAAACACTCAACACCAATCTGGTGGAACTGACGCAAACGACCTGCTTGCGGACGCTCATAACGGAACATTGGGCCCATGTAGTAGAACTTACTTGGCTTTTGCACTTCTGGGGCGAAAAGTTTATTTTCCACATAAGAACGGACAACGGGCGCAGTTCCTTCAGGACGAAGAGTGATATGGCGGTCTCCCTTATCGTAAAAGTCGTACATTTCCTTGGTTACGATATCAGTTGTGTCCCCGACAGAGCGACTGATAACCTCGTAATGCTCAAAAATAGGCGTGCGCACTTCTGCGTAGTTATAGCGCTTGAAAATTTCACGGGCAAAGCCCTCAACGTACTGCCACTTGGCAGACTCAGCAGGCAAGATATCCTGCGTTCCTTTTGGTTTTTGTAATTTCATAGGGAATCCTCTTTAAACTTAATAGTCTTATTTTACCATAAATAGAGGGATTAAAACAGTGAGAAAAAATCAGGATTTAGATATCATTTTTGAGATTAAGAATTGTCAAAAAAATAGCCAGCAAGGAAAGACCAACAAATAGCATCCAAGTCAACTGTATATTCCATACGGCTACAAGTGAAAAACAAGCTGTTCCCACAGGTATGGATAAGGTAAACAATAAACCTAAAAAATTACTGGTACGAGCTAGAACCTCTGGAGCTAGATTTTTCATGAGCATGGAACTAATCTTTGGTGAAACTTTGCCAGACACATACAGAGTAAAAAAGAGAAATAGCAAACCAAGCACGACTTGATTGAATAAGTTAGCTAGACCAACTAGACTGACTCCCAATGTCGCCCACATCATCAATCTAGGCAAGGACTGCTTCCCAAAATAATCATTGCCCGTAAGGCTACTGATGATGATTGCTAATAAAACACAGACTTGCTCGATAAATAGTGCCTCTGTGTAAGAAAAATTCAAGAGAGAATGGCTCAAAAAGAAGATGCTATAAATGCTTCCTAAAGCGCCACCCAAGGCATTGATAAGCAAGACAGCAAAGATCATGAAACCAAAGTTTTTCTGCCCACTTTTAAGAAAAACGAGACGTAAATTTCGATAAATCGTTAGAAATTGGTCTTTGATAGGAAGCTTCTCATTTTTTAGGATTTCACCATCAGGAGATGAAATCGACAGGTTTAATTTGCTTCTTCCTAAAAAGAGAATAGAGGCTGATACTAGGAAAAAACAAGCATTGATTCCCGCAACGAGAGAAAAATTGTTGACCGATAGACCTAAGAGCCAGACTCCGAAAGCTTGACCACCAATAGCTGAAATATAGGTGATAAACTGGGAAAAAGAATAAGCTTCCATCAGATTTTGTTCAGCTACTTTTTCCTTGATGAGAGGCATGCGCAAACCACCAGCAAAATCACTGATGACATCACTAATAACATTGATTAAACACAGGCTAGAAAAGGCAAATAAACTAGCTTGCTGAACAACTAAAGCTGCTAGAAAAAATAAAACTGCTTGAAACAAACCGCTATAGACCATCCATTTGACCTTGTCCCTCGTGTAATCTGCCCGAATCCCTGCAAAAACTGTAAAGAGAGTCGGAAGAATCATGACAATATTCGCCATAGCAACCGCAAAAGATGCTTGTGGCAAGGTCGACGCATAAACGATAAATACCAGGTTAAAAATTGAAGCACCAAAAGCATTGAAGAAGCGTGACAAAGTCAAGAGTCGATAAGCTTGATTTCTAAACAATAGTTTCATAGGTAATCTCCCTTCTTGTTCGAACTTCTATATGAAGTATGGCTTTAGTATAGCACTTAAAAATTTTAGAGGAAGAACTTTTGAATATATGCAACAAATAAAATAGGCAAAAAACGATAGAACTTCTTTGATGGCCTGAGAGAGCTCAAGAGTTCTATCGCTTCAAATTTCAAATTATTTTCTTACCTTGCAGATATTCAAGCATCAGTCGTTTTTCTATAGTATTCGGCAGATTTATTACAGCCAAGTATCTCAAAAATACGGACAGCATCTTCCATCTTTTTTTGTCCTTCCTTAACTCTGCCTTGCTTGCTATCAAGGAGACCTTCTGCCCACAAATAGACAATTCGGAAATAGGTCTCATTTTCCTTGTAGAAATGCTCTTCTATGACATCTTTAAAATAATAGGCATTGGTAAATTCTTCACACTCAATACTAGCTAAAAAACCATTCAATAGCATGGTGTGAAAAAGGTTGCGATTACCAGACATTTCCATTAGAAAATCAGATTTGCGGACCATTTCTCGTACATATCTAGTAAAAAGAGGAATAGATAAGAGTGGGGAACTAACTGAGAACAAATTGAGTTCATAGTTTCCCCAAATCTCGGTCGAAAACAGATAATCATGAAGGACTTTCCCTTCCTCTGCTGTTAACTCTACCGTTTCATCCATGCTCTTCATATAAGACTTAATCATAATGGCATTTAGAATATGTTTCTGTTTATTTTGAGAATCGGCATGCTTTTGATGCTCCTTACGATACAAGTCCTCGAGAGGTGCTATGTTCTTTGGATCCAAGATATCTGTGATTTCTTTTCTCAACTCAGAATCTGTATCATACTGAAAACCTCTCGCTAGAAAGAGGATTTCCTCCACACTGGCAGATATATTTTCTAGGGCAAATAGAAACTTTTCTACCGAAAGCTCACTCTGACCTGTTTCAAAGCGAGACAACATAGACGGCGAAAATTGTCCTCCAGTTGCTTGTCTCAGCGAGATATTTCTTGACTCTCGTAATTGTCTAAAGACTTTTCCAATCTGCTCCATAGGCTTCCCCTTGATTCAGTATTTTCTTCATTTTATCATATTTTTCAGAAAATTCATCAAAAACTTGCCAAATTGTCAGAATTATGAGAAAATAGAGGATATTTATCAGGTGGAGGGACTGTTATGAGAGACGATATCAAAATCAATGACCGCGCTTTGGCCTTACAAGACCAAATTATCGAAAAACTAGAGAAGGTTTTTGATACAGATGTGGAATTGGATGTTTACAATCTAGGATTGATTTATGAAATCAATCTGGACGAAACGGGTCTCTGCAAGATTGTCATGACCTTCACCGACACTGCCTGTGATTGCGCTGAAAGCCTGCCTATCGAAATCGTCGCAGGTCTGAAACAAATCGAGGGTATCGAAGATGTTCAAGTTGAAGTTACCTGGTCGCCCGCTTGGAAGATTACACGAATCAGTCGCTACGGCCGCATTGCCCTCGGACTACCGCCTCGTTAATACTCTTCAAAATCAAATTCAAACCACGTCAGCTTTATCTCCAACCTCAAAGCTGTGCTTTGAGCAACCTGCGCCTAGCTTTCTAGTTTGCTCTTTGATTTTTATTAAGTATAAGCAGGCAAATCACTTTTGAAGATGAAAAGAAGCAAGCCGAAGTTGGCTTGCTTTTCTTGTTTATTTTTTACCTGACTTGTCCATATTCCAGAAGTCTGTCACGGCTCCACGAGAAGCGGATGATACGATATGGGCGTATTTACCGAGGACACCACGGCTGTAAAGTGGTGGCAAGGTTGTTTCTGCCTTGCGTTTTTCAAGTTCTTCTTCGGATACGGCCATGGAAATTTCTTTGGTATCTTGGTCAACTGTAACGATATCGCCTGTACGAAGGTAAGCAATTGGTCCACCATCCTGAGCTTCAGGTGCGATATGTCCAACAACCAGACCATAAGTACCACCAGAGAAACGGCCATCCGTCAAGAGGGCAACCTTGTCTCCTTGACCTTTACCAACGATCATGGATGAAAGGGACAGCATCTCAGGCATACCAGGACCACCCTTAGGTCCCACGAAACGAACAACGACTACATCGCCATCAACGATTTCGTCTGTCAAGACAGCCTGGATAGCATCTTCTTCTGAGTCAAAGACCTTAGCCGGTCCAACGTGACGACGCACTTTCACACCTGATACTTTAGCAACCGCACCGTCAGGGGCAAGGTTCCCGTTCAAGATAATAAGCGGACCATCTGCACGTTTTGGATTTTCAAGTGGCATGATGACTTTTTGACCTGGTGTGAGGTCTGCAAAGTCGGCCAAGTTTTCAGCGACTGTCTTACCAGTACATGTGATGCGGTCGCCATGAAGGAAACCATTCGCCAAGAGGTATTTCATAACCGCAGGCACACCACCGACTTCGTAGAGGTCTTGGAAGATATACTGACCAGATGGTTTCAAGTCGGCCAAGTGAGGCACACGTTCTTGGATTGTATTGAAGTCCTCAAGTGACAAGTCAACATTAGCCGCATGGGCAATGGCAAGCAAGTGAAGAGTAGCATTTGTAGAACCACCGAGAGCCATGGTTACAGTGATGGCATCTTCAAAGGCTTCACGAGTCAAGATATCGGATGGTTTGAGACCAAGCTCCAGCATCTTGACAACAGCACGTCCTGCTGCTTCGATATCTTCTTTCTTGTCAGCTGATTCAGCTGGGTGAGATGAAGACCCTGGCAAACTCATCCCTAGAACTTCGATAGCGGTCGCCATGGTATTAGCAGTATACATACCACCACAGCCACCAGGCCCAGGGCAGGCATTACATTCGAGACGTTTCACGTCCTCAGCTGTCATATCACCGTGATTCCATTTCCCAATCCCTTCAAATACAGAAACCAAGTCGATGTCTTTACCATCTAACTTTCCGGGCGCAATGGTACCACCATAGGCGAAAATAGCTGGAATATCCATATTAGCAATGGCAATCATGGAACCAGGCATATTCTTGTCACAGCCACCGATAGCCACAAAGGCATCCACGTTGTGCCCCCCCATAGCCGCTTCGATAGAATCCGCAATAATATCACGAGATGTTAGAGAGAAGCGCATACCAGGCGTTCCCATGGCAATCCCGTCCGCTACGGTAATAGTACCAAACTGAACAGGCCAAGCACCTGCAGATTTGACACCTTCTTTAGCCAATTTCCCAAAATCATGCAAGTGAATATTACATGGTGTATTTTCCGCCCAAGTCGAAATCACTCCCACAATCGGTGTTTCAAAGTCCTTATCTGTCATACCAGTCGCACGCAGCATGGCACGGTTTGGTGATTTAACCATGCTGTCATAAATGCTACTGCGGTGACGTTTATCTAATTCAGTCATCTTATCCCTCCCATTTCAGTTTTTACTATTATAGCACATTTCAAAAGCAATGAACAGAAGAAAATTCTTGAATTTTCAGAAAATTCCGATTAACAACTTCTAATTTTTTCATCTTTTTTTGTCAAGTAACTTTACTTTACAAAAAAAATGTGTTATCCTAGTATGGTTGATGAAAATCACTAGATTGAATCGAATATAAATACCTAAAGGAGAAATCAAAATGGCAGTACCTGCACGTCGCACTTCAAAAGCGAAGAAAAACAAACGTCGTACACACTACAAAGTAACAGCTCCATCTGTAAACTTTGACGAAACTACTGGAGATTACTCACGTTCTCACCGTGTATCACTTAAAGGATACTACAAAGGACGTAAAATCGCTAAAGCTGCATCAGCTGAATAATAGAAGGGAGATACCATGCGCGTAAATATTACACTTGAACACAAAGAATCTGGTGAACGCTTGTACCTTACTTCTAAAAACAAACGTAACACTCCAGACCGTCTTCAATTGAAGAAATACTCACCAAAACTTCGCAAACACGTTGTGTTTACAGAAGTGAAATAGGGATTCACTACATGTCAACAGACGTGAGAAACCTTGATTCTAAGCAATTTTTGAAATTTTAAATTTTATTACATTGCAAGATAAATCAACCGAATCAGTATTCTTATTTCACTACCTTTTTTGAAATAAGAATACTGATTCGGACAATTAAAAGCAAGAGAAGGAGCTTCATCATGAGATGAAGCTCCTTTTTATTGTACTCTCATTCCTAAAAATACTAGAAATTGCGTCGTCTTTTCTAAACTTTGTGGAATCCCAAACGCAGGCTAAAACCAGACTTCGTTTTTATTTTTTCTGTGGTTTCATCATCGTATTGTCAATTTCATCATTTTCAAAAAAATAAAAAATAAAAATCAGAACAACCATCAAAACACTCGAAACTAGGAAAAATAACGTTGATGACCAAAACAAAATGCTCAATATTTTTACATCAAGACCGTTTGATAAAAATAATCTATAAAAAGCACATACAATGATATTTACCATACCAACAGCAAATGGAACTATAATTGAGAGTATTAATTGTAACTTTGCTCTTTTTGTCTCAAATATTGTTTTCATAATCGCCGTAGATTTTGAAATTGAAGCAAGTATACCTAACATAGCTCCTAAAAAACCTGTCATTATTGAAGAAAAGTTAAGCACATCTCCGACAAAATCATTTATATTCAATTTTACTAAACAACGAGAGAGTGGAATACTTACTAGGATAATTAATATTGCACTTACACCGTAGAAAATCCAAAATCTTTTTTGTTTTATTGCTTTCATTTATTTCTTAAAACCTTACTCTTTACTTTTGTATATCTTACTGACATTTCAGAAAATACTGAAGCTGGGTTCAACGTTCTATTCTCATCATACTGAAAATGAATTACTTCCATCAATTTATTTGAAATCAAATCAACTGTTTCAATTTTTTCATCAAGATTTCGTCCTCTAACATGTAATTTTTTGACACCATCTCTATTAATAGACATAATCTCATTAACAATGCTGTCTGGTAAATACTCTCCTTTACTACCTGTCTCTTTTTTTGCAGTCAATGAAATTTCAACATCAAATAAATTTGAATCTTTACTTGAAGATATAGCATTTTTTATAGCTGAGATTAAATCAAAATTATCACTCGGTGAACTCTTTTCCTCCATTTTGATAGCTACATGTTTATATCCCTTGAAACTCTTTGCAATGCTTTCTGCATCTGCTTGTATAATAATCGGAAGTCTTATATCACAACTAGAATAGTCTAATTTTTCTAGCAATGCACTTAAAAAAGATTCAAACTTATTGGTACTGATTGAATTTCGGTTAACTTGAAGCATAAATATCGCATTTTCATAATCATACAATGCTGACATTTTTTCTCCTAGAAACTCATCCTCAGCCAATCCCAATTCTTGAGATTCCCCAAATAATTTTGTTTTACTTGGAAAATTGAAATCCCTTAACTCTTCTATAACTAGATGATAATAAGGCTCCGAATAATTAGGTCGGTTTAATTGCTCTAATTTATATTTATCTCCAGCAATCTCAAATGTATATCTTTCATTTAAGTTTGCTTTATAAGTTTTAGCGACTTCATCAAAAACTTCGGATAAATCAATTGTTTGTCCATTATTCACAACTTGATGAAAGTAGAATCTCACCTGCTTAGATTTAACCATTTGTACCTCTTTTTATTTCACACGAAAATTTATTTTGCCACAACTTCTTTTGTTGCTTCAATTTGTTTATCAGCGTACAAGACGACATCTTTAATAGCTAATTTTTTAATCGCCTGCACCAAGGTTGCCATATAATCAAAATTAATTTCACCTTGTTCATTAACTGGTAATTTTATCAGTTTATCCTTAACTACGTTCCAACCACCTAATTTGTTTTTATAAGAGTAAATTGGTAGATCTGTAACCTTATTGATACTTGGAACCATAAAGAGATAGTCATTCGGTCTTAGTTGCTTATCCGAACCAATCCAATCAATAGCATAAGCGTCAGACAAAACAGTAAATTCTTGTGATTGGAAGTAAGCTCTGTACACATCGCTGTTAGACGGGATAGAGATAACATTTTGTAAAACTGTTGCTCCTTCTTTAGGAACATAGTAGTTTAACCCTTGATTCATAAAACTAGAGGTCAAGGCTGGTAAGCTGTACTCCCCTTGTGGCTCTTTTGGTAATTCTTTTGCTTTATGAGGTAATTTCTTAGTTTTAACTCTATCAAATAAATCACCCATGCGAAACTCTTGCCATTCTTGGGTATCAAATGCCTCTAAAGCGTCTTCTTCCTCTTGGGTCAATTGATAATCTTTAAAACCACTTACTAATAGATACGCCTCGAGCGCTTTGATGTAACTTTCCATATATGAAAATGCTATTTTATTATTAAGGGTTGGAAATGAAACAAAATCATTTTGAATTTTTTGTTTTGAAATTGAGTTTCCCCAAATGTATAAAGGTTTTAAGGATTTATACAAAGCAGAAACCATATAAAGCTGAATTGGTTTCGTCCTATGTATTTCATCTTTGAAATACAGTGCCAAGTTATGACTATCATTTGAAAAATAATCTTTTTCTTGATAAGAAATAACAAGTGTTTTCCCACCAATAAATATAGAATTTCCCTCATCAATCATTTCTTTATCATATGATATAAAAGTTGATACAGAGTTATTATTCTGAGTTGCTGTCAAATACGGAACAGAACCACTATTTTCAGTTATCCAAGAGCTCAAGATATTATGAGTATTTTTCACTTCAAAAATATCTACTATCCGATACTTTTTCCACACGCCCCCACCATCTTCAAATTCTTTATTAAGTTCTTGAAGTTGAGGGCCTATGATTTTTTTGAGTTATCTTCTCCTCTATTCTGGATTAGCTGAGCGACCTCCCATGTTAGATAATCAGATATAGTTTTTCTAAAATCATCTATGGTAGGTATGGTATTTAACTGAACATGATGGTCAAAATTCCAGTCTTCACCGTGTTTTTCACCAGATAGAGCAATAGCATCTTCAATATACTCTTTTTCTGTAAAAATGTTTAACTCATCTTTACCAAATTTAACGAGATTAACCACCTCTTCATAGCGTCCTATTGCATTATCGATATCTTGTAAGTTAGTGCTAGCTTTTGATTTCTTACGATTTGAACGCTTATAACCATCATTGCGTAAATCAATAAACTTCACTCGCTGTTTGACTTCATGCTTTTCTCCTACCTTAAAAACATAGATGGAAGTTTGTACGCTAGATTTACCAATAAAAATATCCATCGGCATTTTGATTGACGCTAAAAGCGTATTCTG
Organism: Streptococcus oralis; assembly: GCF_015561235.1. Lineage (GTDB taxonomy): Bacteria > Bacillota > Bacilli > Lactobacillales > Streptococcaceae > Streptococcus > Streptococcus oralis_BK. The sequence goes on from NZ_JADMTC010000002.1 coordinate 61,347, forward strand.
TTCTAAAATCTTCTGATTTATTTCCTTGGCTTTTCCTGCACCTGCCGAATCTTGGATTATGATAGAGGCGTAACCCCCTTTCATCATGGACAAGGCACGCTTGACAAAATTCATACCATTTCCCGTTTCAGAGTAAGGAGGATTCAAAAGGAAAACATCTGCTGGAAAATGTTCATTATCTTTACCATAGCCATATTTCCCATCAAATTTTCTCAAACTATCATCTTGTAGGATATTACTTGAACCATCCCCCATCAAAATCATATTCAGAACAGCTAACATGTATATTTCTGGAAGAATTTCAATTCCGAGAATTTGTTCCGCCTTAATTTTTTCTTCCTTTTCTCTGAGTTCATCAGGGCTTGCGATTTCCTTTTTAGCGTCATCTAACATCAGATTCATAGCAGCCACTAAAAGACCACCTGACCCAGTCGCAAAGTCCCAGACATAGGAATCCTTGTTTACTCGTGCTAATTTCGCCATAAGAAGCGCCACGTATCGAGGAGTTAAAACTACATCATTCTGGTCATCACCTGCAAAACTCAACCATCTAAACATGACATTAAAGAGCTTTCCTGTAAAGTCTGTATCCACTCCGATTTTGTAAAAATAACCTAAGTCATCAATCACTTCTGTAAAGATTTCTTTAAGAAGTGATACCCCGTTTCTTGGATCTGAAAAGCTAGGTTCAAGAATTGTAGGCTCTAAATGACGCAAGATTTGTTTTTGTTTGTCTCGTGGTAGATTCTTTTCTTTCAGAAATGCCTTGATTTTACGAATTAAAATATCTCCGTCTGTGTTATCTTCTTATCTAGAAGATTTCAAGTCTGCTGGTTCTAAGGGTTTAACTTCACCTGCAACCCCTAAATTTGCCATGATGCTGGCGGCCACTAAGTGGATACGTGCTAAGGAACTTATATTCTTTTGCTTATTAAAAAGGCTTTCGTTTATCTTTGTTAAAGCGTCTTCAATTCTATCTTCACGCTTTTGATGAATCAAACGTAATTCATCTTCTGACAGTTGTAGCTCTTTGACCTTTTCTGTAAACTCATCAAAATTTTCAGGTTTTAAGAAAGATAAATCTGAATACTCGCTAACTTTTTGACCAATACCATAGTTAGACTTAGAAACATAGTAAACCCCAAAACGAGTTTCAAGGTTGCCTGCCTCGTCTTCATCACCCGTAATCCCAATGGCAATGACATCTGTATAACTAGAATATTGAAGAATGGCATTGGCATAGTGAACTGCTCCATTCACCGCATAGCCGTTGATATTAGTATAATTTGGTTCCCCTTTTTCTTTACCGCTTGTTCTCGTATTTGCGACATGGCCTTCTTTATCTAGCTTTTCAAGTTTATTACTTCCCCATTTCAATTCAATCATAATAGGGTAATAGTCTAATTTGCTATCTGTCAATAATAGTTTAACATCAACCAGATTCGCTCCCTCACCACCTGTTTTTGAGGGAGCTTTTAACAAGGCTTTGTCAATCTCAGGATTGACACTTTCATTTTGTGTCACGAACTCTATGCCATAAGATGTTAGCCATTTTTCAACTTCACGTTGAATCTTTACTTCTTTACTCTGTTTCGTTGTCATTAGTTCTTTCCATTTTGATTTTTAATTATTTTCTACACCACATAATTATATCACATTTCACTCTCTTCCCTTAGTTTGTTCCAAGTTTCATTTCTACTTTTATGTGTGTCATATAAAAATTTTATGTAATCCTGTCCAGCTTTAATGATACCATGCTGAAATTTTAACTCTGTTTCAAGAATTTTGTCTTCTCTATAAGGAGTATAGACCGTATTATATAATAGTTCTTCCTTTATTTAAGAGCATTGTAGCGTATTAAACGGCGTTTTAAAAGTTTGACAAATAAAATCTAATTTTTGGGGTGCAGTTCATTCATCAAAGATGATTTTTATTTTAATAATACTGCACTTCAATTCCATCCATAATTTCTACTAAAGTGTTATCGTCAATTTTTAGAGAAATCAGATCAATGAATGATGATACCTAGTATTCCTTATCTCCAATCACCACTACAATATCATGAACAGAATTAGGAAAAATCCCACATACTTGACCATTATAATCAAAAGAGGCGTCCCAACCATTGTCATATAACTCTTGTAAATCATCTAATATTGCCATATAAACTAAATCCTTTTCCATAGTGTTTTCTTTCAAATAAGGCAGGTAAAAGCACCTAAATTGTTCTAAGTCCTATGTTTTACTAACTGTTTTACCTGTTCATAGTATGGCTTTAGGAAATTTATAAATCCTTGCTTATCACTTGGATCATGTTCCTCTAAGAACATCATCAGCTCAAAGTCATTGAGAGCGTCAAACATTTCAGGGTTTTCATTGTCCCAAGCTTCGGCAAAATCTTCATCTTCTCCGAAAAGGGCGTTAAACTTGAAGGAGAAATCCCAAAAATTATCAATCTGACCATTGACAGCTTGCTTTAGCATGTCTAATACTTGTTGGCTGTATTTCATAATGGTTTAAATCCTCTCAGTTTTTTTACGTTTCATCCTAGTTACTACAATATTTGTATAAGCCTCAGTGATGTAGAGGATACCGTTATAGTATCTTGCAAGTCTGCCGTTCTGCTCTGATACATAATTAGGTGGTAAAGAAAAGGCTGCCCTTACCGTTTCATTGCACTCCTCCTAATAAAAGCATTATAGCACACCTTGCTTGCTAAAGTACTACAGATACTCCATTAGACTAGCTTACTACTTTATTTTCCTTGTAAAATGTCGTATGCTATAGCGTGCAAAGGAACCGACTATCATCAAATAGTGGGCTTTAAGTATACTTGCGTCAATTAGTTTTTTCGATTATAATCTATTTAATGAATAGAGGTTTTCCATCTCCCCTTGAAACAGATTATTATGCGGTAGGAGGTGGGACACCTCTATTTTTATAATTGCTAACCTTGGATTATACTTGTACTAGAAATTTTTTTGAGTTATAATTAAGTTAAGGTAAAGGTGGTCTAACGTCCATGAAGCAGCTTGCTGTGGAGGCGGTGGGTCACCTTTATTTGATTTTAAAATCAATAAAATGTATAATTTAGTTAAGAAAGAAGTGTGGTTTTCCCGCCTAAAAGCTCTATTGCTGTGGGAGAGTCATGCTTCTTTTTACCTCTCAAAAATGAACGCCAAAAAAGCCGTCTCAATTTTTGAGGCAGCCATCAGCAATCTATAAATAATAAGGGTGTCCCATTTTGGGGCTACCCTCTTACTATACCTAAAATTAGTTATGGGTAACTAAAAGGGTAGTAAAATCAAAAAAAGCACTCTAGGAAAGCGCCCCAAAGTGCTTAATATCAAGGCTCTAAAGCCTATCTGATTCAATAAAATATTACAACATTTTGTTGTAGAATAGATTTAGTATAAATTACACTTTGTTATGCTTTATAAATGTTGATTCTGTAGTATTTTTAAAATTTACATATTAAATAAAATAGATTAAACTTTACTCCAAGGTGGACAAAAAGGAGTACAAATTTCATGGTGATGAGTTCAGTAGGCAAGTAAGAAGTACCGTTTAGGTGCTTTTTATTTTACACTAACTATCTTGGCTTAATTCAAGTATTTCCATCACCTTATGAACAATCATCTTATGCTGTGGGTGTTTCTGAATCTTCAATAACAGTTCTATCATCTCTGTATCTTGTGGCACAGAATAAGGTAAGAAAAAATCACTCAATGGAACTTCCAAAGCATCAACAATCTTCACAAAAGTTTCCAAAGAGATATTTCTGTGATTATTCTCTATCTGACTGATATAAGGAACGCTAAGATTTGTTCTTTCTGCTAGTTCTTGCTGTGTAATCTTCTTTGAAGCTCGTAAGTCTCTTATCTGATTACTTATATTTTCTAATATATCATCCATTCCTTGACCCTCTATGTTAAATCTACTATCTATCTTATAGATTAAACAATCAGGTTTACATTCTCTATAGTTTAATCTTTAATAGAAATATATTCTATTGTTAAAGTTTGTGTGATATAATTATAACTATTAGGAAATATTTCTTCTATTTCATTAAATAAAGTTAAACACCAGGAGGTTACACATGCTTAACAAGCTCAAGAAAAAGAGCAAGAACAAGCTTCATCTCACACTACAACTATCCCTACACAATCGTCGACAACTGCTCCAAAATCAAATTTAAGACCATTCAAAAACTGTACGGAAGCACGAAAAGCAGGCCGTGTAAATATACCTGCTAGTGACCCACAATACGGTCCATGGTTAGATAGAGACAAAGACGGATACGGATGTGATGAATAGTAAAAAAGTTCTTATTCTACTGTCACTACTACTTATTGTCATTGTCACATTCACAGTATACTTAACTACTCTGCCACAAACAGACTACCAGATAGCTGTAAACAGCCTCCAAAAGATAAGTTTAGAGGCTGTAGAACAGAAAATACAACATCAAGAAAGCTTTTACCTATACACAGGGAGAGAAAGTTGTCCATACTGTCAAGAATTTGCTCCAAAGCTAGCAAGAGCAGTAGATAAAACTAAAACAACTGTGTATTACTTAGATAGTGAGCATATAGACAAGACTAGTTGGAATAACTTCAAAATAACCGTTGGATTCAAAACGATACCCAATCTCACTTACTTCACAAATGGTACAACATATGACCGATTACTGAATGCAAGTCAAGCTAGTGTTGAAGTGATTGAATCATTTATAAGGAAGGAATAGATAATGACCCAAGAAAAAATTTCTAAATATATTGTAGGCTTTCTAGTGATATTTACTTTATTATTTGGATTATTTGCTTATATTGCAATAAGCTATGGTAATCAACAATATGTTAAAGATACGGAACGTGTTACTAAGCTAGTTGAAGCACTAGAAAATAACACAACAAATATAAAACAAAATATAACGTTAGAGGAAGCTTTGAAGCTTGTTTCTGATGATAGTGAATTGTCATCTGTTAAAAAGGAAATTAAACACCTAGAAGACACATACAAAAACGATAACGAGTACAAAATTAGTAGTTTGTCTAACCGTGTAAACGAAGTGGAATTGAAACTTAATAAACAAATCGAAAAGATTAAAGAAGAAAAAGAGCGACAAGAACAAGAAGAACGAGAAAAACAGAAAAAATTGAAAGAGGAAGCAGAGAAAAAATCTAAAGAATCTGAGAAAAAATCTAATGAAGAAAATAGAAAAGTAGATTTAGATGCTTTCTATAATGCAATTCAAGAAGGTGTAGATAAAGTAAATACGCAATTAGGAGCAAATATGCTTGAAATGGAAAAAACATCTGTAACACCTGGCATCAAAATCATTCTCACAGAAAATAATGCTTCGTATTCAAACAAAGAACTTAGAGCAATTATCAGTGCATTAAACAAATCTTTATATAAAATTGCCAAATCCCACGGAGTAAATAGCCCTAGATTCTATTACACTCTCAGTGGAGAAGAAGTCGCTGTGAATCGTTATGTAATGGCACCTGATGAAGTTAAGTTTTCTGGAATATTAAAATAGGAGAGTACTAATGAACATAGGGAAAATAATTAAAATAACTGAAGACAAACTTTATATAGGATATGAAGATGGAAGCTTAAAGGAAATCAATATCGAGTCTTGTGACTTTGAACCTAAATTAGGTGACAAAGTAGAAGTTTATGAAGGGTTTGTTATGAAAGTTGACAATAGTAACACAGGTACCAGTGTAGATAAAAATACAAAGCCCCGAAAAGCAATAGCCATAGTATCAATAATCACACTACTACTTGTGATTATTATTATTAGTTTTGTAAGCGTTAAAGAACAGATTTCGAACAAGCAGACTACTTCAAGTTCTACCTCTAAAATTTCATCATCATCCGAGAAAAGTAGCACTAGTTCCTCGTCTTCTTCTAAAGATAATTCCTCTAGTTCTCTCACCACTTCGTCTTCTTCATCAAAAACTAAAATTTCTATAGATAGTGATAAAGCAAATTATAGTGAAGTAGATTATAGCAAATGGAATCATGATGAAATAGCTGTAAATACTAAAGTAAAAGTCTATGGCAAAGTTTTACAAGCTATGGAGGATGGTAAATCATATACCCTACGAGTAGCTATTAATGATGAGTATGATAAAATCATCTTAGTTTCTATCCCTGCCGAATACAATAATAGAGTTATAGCTGAAGATGACCATATAACATTGTACGGGTTGGTTAAAGGAAGACAAAGTTATGAAACGGTCTTTAAATCTACAAAAACACTGCCATACATGGTAGCCTATATGTACGAAAACTAATACTACATGAAAAAGAAAACACATAACAAAATCATTCACGTTTCAGATACACATGTAATCATTCAACTCCACACAAATGATACGCTAAATGTTCCTATCGATGAATTAACTTTTCATCCTAGAGTAAACGACATTGTTGAAGTTTACAAAAATCAGAATCACGTAGTAATTTGTCCTCTACCACCAAGCAATAAACTTTGGATTCTCATAACCTCTATTACACTTCTGATTCTTATAATTATAGGAACTACTTTTTTCTTCTTTAGACATCCAAATAAGAATATAGAAACAGTAGATAGTCAATCTTCACAACAAATTTCCTCTACTACTTCTAGTTCCTCTGCATCATCAAGCTCAGCTGAAAATAATATCATAGACACGACAGCAGAAAATCTTCGAGATATGGAAAATGATGGAACATTAAAGACTGGACAACTCTATCGTTTTACTGCTGAATTGTTTCATCAAAAAGATTGGGCAGATTATTACGGCCATTTTAGCTACTTAAATAAATACTATAACATAAAGGTCAAGGCATCCAATGCCTCAATTGCGGGTATAGAAATTCATATTAATAAAAATCTAACCGATGGATGGAAAGAAGGACAACTAGTTACTTTCACAGTAAAAATTGTTGAAGACTCTGAGAAATTTCAATATTGGCTTGTTATAGAGGCAACGCCATACACAGAACCATCAACTCAAAAAGAGAAATCAGTTTCTGGGCTACAAGAAATTGACGCTCAAGCTATTCTCGATGGAGACTTCTCCACCATAGCTGGGACTTGGAGAAATGAAAATGGGCAAGAGTTTAAGTTTAATAAAAATGGTTTAGTAAGTAATGGAGATATTGAGAAAATGAGCATAGGTAACGATGGAAGTATTAACTTTAGCATTCGTTCAGGTACTACAGGATATGGTATGAGTATTTATCCAATTGGTCTAGCTATAAAGTGGGTTGATTCTGATTTAAGCAAAAATAGACTTATAGCAGGGCAAGGAATCCCTACAACAAATAAGTCTGTCTTTTATAAAACAGACTAAATCAAAATAGACGCTACTTAGGAAATCTACCTGATTAACTGAGAATCCCTGCAATTACTCATTGCAGGGATTTTGTATATCCGTTATATCACATGAACCTCCTTCAGAAAAATCCACACTACTAACATATTTTTGATATAGAGAGTTAATCGCTGAATAGCAAAATTCACATACATCCAGTACCATTCTATTTTTTAATCGACCCTTAGAAATCTCATTATCACGCGCATTACTAACCACAAACACAAAAAGATAAATTGATACTATTGTACAGTAAAAACTGATAGCTAAATCAAGTCAATATTACAAAAATATGGAACTCTATAATGTAAAACCTCTTTAAATAGCTAGTTTTATTCTCTAATTTATCTCATAAGCATACGCCTTTATGCCGTGAAAGCAAATTGACAGTAAGTAGGCACAAAGTACGCTAAGAACGTCTCAGACGAAAGGCTTTAGTTTTTCGGATGGACAGTTCATTTGTACGAGAGTGCCTTGTTTCTTGCTGTCAATTAGACCATGGAATAAATTAGGCGTATTTGGTACTTAACAAAGCGTTTCACTCCTTTGCCTTCGCTTATGACGGGATAGTCGTTCACACTTTGTAGTAATGTAGCAAGACATTTCTCTACTTACCCTTATTATATAATTCTAACTATTTTTACAAGAATAATACTACAATACTACAAAAGGAGTAAATAACTAGTGTTATTACCACCTTTGCCTGTAGTTACTCTGTAGTTACTTTACGCACATAAACACGTGTTGGACTACATATACTACAAGGTCGCTTATTCTGCACAGCTATAAAATCCTCACGATGGTCCAGTACATCACGAATTTTTGAAGCATGTTTGCTATTTCGTCTGCTACCTGTTTTTTCATCAAACAGTATGTAAGCTAGTTCACTTGTGTAAGTTTTAGTAACTAAGTTTTCCCCAGTTGCCTTACAATACTCACTTGTTTCTTTCTCATACCCTTTCCAGATATTATAGTATTTCTTTCTTTCAGATAAGTTATAGCGATTCCAAGCATCAGGTGCAGGAAATTTATCCAAGAACTCATTTATTAACTCCCTTTCCATATCTTCTTCTTTGAAATCAAATTGTATCTCTTCCAATTTTTCTGAAGTCGTTCTACTTGGAAACATAATTTCATTTGTTTCAAATAGTATTTTAGCTTCAGCAAGAACTTGTAAGAAGTAATTGTCAGAAACATCCATTGGATGCTCCTCCACAACATATTCCCCACAATTCAAAGGATAGAATCTTCTTTCAACTCCAAAATCACTGAGAAATGCTTTAGAATTTCCAGTTGCAATAAATACATTATGTCTTAGTTGTCGTTTGTGTGTTTTATACAGTTCCCTACACATATCGTATGAAGCACTAAGGAATCCCTTAACTCTATTTATATCACTCTTCTTTAACCCCTGTAATTCTGGAATCTCTACAACACATACGTATTTAAGCATCCTATAGTCTTCCTGTATTTTTCCAAATGAAATAGGAGTATCAGTAAAAGCATCAGGCAATAAACGACGAGCTACTGTACTTTTCCCTATTCCTTGTGGACCAATCAAGACAGGTACATTATCAAATTTGATACCTGGTTTATATACACGTCCAATTAGACCTGTTAAAAACATCTGGGATACTTCACGTGTGTATATATTATTCTCACACCCTAACAGTTTATGAAAGAAGTATTGCACACGAGATACTCCATCCCAGTCAAGACTTTCTATCCGTTCCTTTACAGGATTAAATATCCATCTACGTGCTACTTCTAATACAGCATCTTCAATATAATCCTTTTTAGGAGTAAAGTGAAACTGTTTATCAATATATACCGAGAACAAAGAAGTGTCTTCGCTATTCCATTCTCCTTTCAGAGTTCCCCAAGGCGTCTTATCTAGTTTTTCAACTGCTCCTGTGAACTCATTGTAACCTAATAATGACATCTTAGATTCAAATGATTCTAAGATAAGCACTACGTTTTGAGGTGAACTGATAGGTTTCCCTGAATTATTGAGATTAAATTTAGGCATGTCAAGAACTTTATCCTCTGTCTCCTGTTTTTTAAAAGTGAATGTCATACACAATTCCTCCTATTAGTAAAATAATTACACTATATAGCGTAATTGATAGCAATTGAATCAAAGATTCAACATGGTTACAAGTACCTATGTGTTTCAAGTAATCATAGGAATTTTTATCTATATTTATTATTTTTTCATACAATATAGTTACTCCCTTCTAGTAATTGAAAGGAACTTCATAACATCTGATTTCTTATAGAAAACTTTGCGAGTTCCTTCTATCGGTGGACAGTATCGGGTTAACCCCAAACGCTCCCATTCATGCAGAGTTACTAAACTAATACCTAGTTCTTTGATTAACTCTTTCTGTTGTATCAGGCCAAACGAGTCACTATGAGGTGAAAGCATTGCATGTGATAGATAATCATTTATTAAATGCTCAATCCTCTCCAATAATGCTAGTTCTGCTTCTTGAGATAATATCCCTTGTGGTGTACTAAACATAGACACCCCCTTTCTTTTCCATTTTGTGCACAACTATCCTCTCATAACTATTACAGCTCGCCTATTAACTAGGTTAATTAACTTAGGTTATTTTTGGATTTTATCAGTTTTCTGTTTACATGTCAAGAGTTTTGTGCTAAAATATTACTAAAGTTATTAAACGGAGGTTAAACATGATAGGAGCATATCTTAAAAAATACCGTACAGAAGGTAACGTAACTACTAAAAGACTTGCTGAATATCTGAAAGTATCACAGTCTTATGTCTCACAAATTGAAAATGAGAAAAAGATTCCCAGCGTAAAGAAGCTCTTTGAAATCACTGAATGTATTGCTGCATGCTCTATAAAAGAAAAATGCGAACAAGATGGATTAAATTCTGAGGAGTACTATATAGAATATCAAACATTAGCTAGCTCTTATATTGATGAGATAATTAAAAATATTAATCTGGATTCAATCCATAATGATAAAGAAAAACAGATGTTAAAAGACTTAATAGAATTCAATGATAAAACATCATCTTTACCATGGGTATCCACAACATACAAAGATATTAGCCAAGATATTATCAATGGGGAAAAAATTAAAATCAACCTTGATTATATCTTTAGGAAGAATGTAAAAATAACTATTGATGGTCAAGCACTCACAACTGAGGACTTAACCGCTCTACAAATACTAATTGAAGGTATTCGTTCTAGACACAAATCATAATATCTATTTTTCATAACCTTTTACAGCTTGCCTACTGATGTTAGAAAGGTTAAGAAATGAAAATAGCAGAAATAAAGAAACAAAATGGTAGCACTGTATATCGTGCCAAAGTATACTTAGGAGTAGATAAACTCACAGGAAAAAAAATAAAGGCTAATCTGACAGCTAGAACTAAAACTGAATTGAAGAAAAAAGCTCAATTAGCTAAGGCTGAATTCCAAAATAATGGCTTCACTAAAAAAGAAATAATCCCACTAACAAGCTATGAAGAAGTAGCTCAACTATGGTGGGAAAGCTATCAGCACACAGTAAAACCAAATACGCAAGATTCAGTAAAGCGACTACTATCTAACCATGTGATTCCTTTATTTGGTTCTTATAGGTTAGATAAGTTAACTACTCCAACTATCCAACGCATTGTTAATCAACTAGCTCTACGTGCTAACAAACGAGAAGAAGGCGCATTTCTACACTATGATAAAATTCACGCGCTAAATAAACGTATACTACAATATGCTGTGACAATGCAGATTATTGATATAAATCCAGCTCGTGAAGTTATGCTTCCTCGTAAAATAAAAAAGGGTAGAAACAAAGTCAAACACTTTAATAACTTAGAATTAAAGCAATTTCTCAGCTATTTGGAAGAGGCTAACTTAGCAATATATAGAAATATATATGAAATTACTTTATACAAGTTTCTTCTTGCTACTGGTTGCCGTATTAACGAAGCCTTAGCTCTACACTGGTCAGATATTGACCTACATAATGCAACTGTAAATATTACAAAGACACTAAATCATTTAGGTGAGATTAACAGCCCAAAGTCTGAGGCAAGTTATCGCACAATTGATATTGACTCACAAACTATAGAGGTCTTAAAAGTGTATCAAAAAAGACAACGGCAAGAAGCTTGGAAACTTGGTCGGACTGAAACTGTTGTCTTCTCAGATTTTATTCATAAATACCCAAACAATAAAACACTATCAACTCGTTTAAACACACGTTTCAAACATGCTGGTGTACCTAATATTGGATTCCACGGTTTTAGACACACACACGCTAGTCTTTTGCTAAACTCTGGAATACCATATAAAGAATTGCAACACCGTCTAGGCCATTCTACACTAGCTATGACTATGGACACTTACAGTCATCTCTCCAAAGAAAAAGCAAAAACAGCCGTCTCATTTTATGAGAAAGCTGTAAGTTCTTTGTGAAGGGGGACAAAAAGGGGGACAAACCCAGAAATCAACGTTTTAAGACAAAGCAAAAAGCCCACTGTTGTAGGCTTTCTGTAAGATATTTCTTAAAATTAAAGCATTTTGTTGTAGAATTCAACGACAAGTGCTTCGTTGATTTCTGGGTTGATTTCGTCGCGTTCTGGCAAGCGAGTCAATGAACCTTCCAATTTTTCAGCGTCGAATGATACGAATGCTGGACGTCCAAGAGTTGCTTCAACAGCTTCAAGGATTGCAGGTACTTTAAGTGATTTTTCACGAACTGAAATCACTTGTCCAACAGATACGCGGTAGCTAGGAATATCTACACGTTTTCCGTCAACAAGGATGTGACCGTGGTTTACGAATTGACGAGCTTGACGACGAGTAGTCGCAAGACCAAGACGGTAAACAACGTTATCCAAACGACGTTCCAAAAGAAGCATGAAGTTGAAACCTAGGATTCCGCCTTTGATTTTTGTAGCTTGTACGAACAAGTTACGGAATTGTTTTTCACCTACACCGTAAGTGAAACGAAGTTTTTGTTTTTCAGCCAATTGCAAGCCGTATTCTGACAATTTAGAACGGTTGTTTGGTCCGTGTTGTCCTGGTACGTAGTTACGACGTGCCAATTCTTTACCTGTACCTGTAAGCGAAAGGCCAAGGCGACGAGCTTGTTTCCAAGATGGTCCTGTATAACGTGACATGCGTATGTCCTCCTGATATAAATAATATTTCGGTGGAAATAGTCACTTAGAAAGCCCTGATTCGTGCAGATGCCCTTCGCCTAAACAGCCAAGGTTACTTGTCATAAGACACCTGTTGACGAGCTTCATGCTTTCCTGCTGCTATTTCACACAAAGGCTATTGTATCATGAAAAGCTCGATTTGTAAAGGGATTTTAGAGTTTTATTTCAAATTGAGGCTGAATGTAAACTTGCTACCTAAGCCATACTGGCTTTCTGCTGTGATTTCGCCACCAAGCTGATGGGCTAGTTCGCGTGCAATCGCAAGTCCTAATCCATGCCCACCTGTCTTCATATTGCGCGAAGTTTCTACACGATAAAGTCGTTTAAAGATCTTTTCCAAATCCTCAGGATGAATCCCCTGCCCCTCGTCTTTCACACTGATTGTCAGCTCTTGTTCTGTTAATTGGGCAAGAACCTCGATTCTGGTTCCTGGTTCTGAATATTTAAAGGCATTGTTTAACAAATTGACCAGAATGCGAGAAAGTTTGTCAGAATGGCTCTTGATTTTCGCCGACTCAGGTGACACTTGAATGTAAACATCTCGCTCCTCTTGTTCAATCTGGAGTTGAAATTCACTCATTGACTCAATCAGCAACTGATCTAAAAAGACCTCTTCGACTTCTTCATCAGCAGTATCTTGAGGTTGTGTGTTCAGAGTCAAAACATCCAATTCCTCCACTAGCTTGTTTAGACGCTCAGTTTGCCGACCAATCGTGGCTAAGTAGTGGAGTCGCTCCTCTTCCTTAATCACTCCATCTAGAATTCCCTCAACAGTAACCTGAATGGAGGTAATGGGAGTTTTAATATCGTGAGAGAGCTGCGCAATCATCATTCTCTTTTCTTGCTCGCTCTCATCAAGTGATTGAAAGGTAGCCTGCAAATTGTGGGACATGTCATTAAAAGCCTGGCCCAGCTCTTGAAATTCTAATGGGCCCTTTGTTTCAATTTCTGTGCTGAAATCCTTGCTTGCTATATCCTGAGCTTGTTTTTTCAAATGTTTCAGAGAAGAGAACACAGGCGACAAAAGAAAGATGCTCACTGCAGCGCCAATGAAACTAGCAATCAAGGTCATTCCAACTAGAAAGTAAACTTCACTTTTCTCAATCAACATTCGTTGGACTGCCCAGAAAACGACCAAAATCGTTAGTAGAGTCGACACTAGATACCCCACTAAAATATAGTTTTTTAATTTCATTTTCTACCTCTTGGTCTTTCCATCTTATAGCCCAAACCCCAGACAGTTTTGATAGCAGGAGCATTTGAATTTGTATACTTGGTCAACTCTTGCCTCAAAGCATGGATATGAACATTGAGTGTATTGGTGTCATCCACATAGTCCTCTTGCCATACTTTCTCGTAAAGTTCCGTCTTTGAAAAGACTCTCTCAGGATTGCTGGCTAATACCCATAGAAGTTCAAAGGATTTTACTGTCAATTCCAAAGGTTGATCCCCAATGCGAACCTCATGAGTCACATGGTTGATCACCAAGTCACCAAATTCGATCTGTTCTGTCTCTCTTCCACGGCTAAGGCGACGCAAGATATTATTTACTCTTAAAACCAATTCGCGTGGGCTAAAGGGTTTGACTATAAAATCATCTGCCCCCAAACTTAAGCCATAAATCTTATCCTGTTCGCTTGTCTTAGCAGTTGTAAAGAGGAAGGGTTGATCCGGAGCGATATACTGAACTTCACTGATAAAATCATAACCGTCCATATTGGGCATCATGATATCTGTGATAATGAGGTCGATAGATTTTTTTCTGAAAAGTTCTAATCCCTCCTTACCATCATGGGCGACCAAAACATCGTAACCTGCCTGTATAAGATAGCGGTTTTGAATATCTAGAATATCTATCTCATCATCAACCAGCAAAATTGTCTTTTTCATCTGACACTCCTTCGATAAAAACAGTGTTATACTTGCTTTAGTATAACACTATTTTCCCTAATGTTTAAGTGATTTGAATCTTAATCTTCTCGTTTGGTTGTCAAACCCAAAAGTCCAACAAGTCCTGCCAAGGCTAGACCAAAGATACCAAAGCCAGCTGTAGCCGTTTTAGCTTCCCCAGTATTTGGTAGCATCGCTTTATCATCTTTTTTCATCATATTAGTCATTGGGCTAGAAGCGGGTTGATCGACCTCCATATCTGACATATGGTGATTTGTATCCATCATACCCTCAGTCGTACCTGTAGAGCCTGCTTCAGAAGGCTTCGTATTCATCTGATCTGCTTGAGATGGCATTGTCGCCATTTCTTTCATATCTGACATATGGTGATTTGTACCCATCATACCATCAGTCGTGCCTTTAGAGCCTGTTTCAGAAGGCTTCGTATTCATCTGACCTGATTGAGATGGTGTTGTCGCCATTTCTTTTCCACGAAGCTGAATCGTTACTTGACGAGTTGCGATAAGATTGGTCAAATCTGGTTTTCCATCTTTAGAACCATACACTTTGACAATAGCTTGGTAAGTGTGAGTGCCATTGGCACGAAGTTGGTCTAGAAGGGCTTGTCCTTCTTTGCCTGTCGTGTTGCCATTCAAATCCACTTCGTAGAAATATTGACCTTTAGCCAAGCCTTCAAGTGGCAATAGAGCAGGATTTTTAGCTGAACCATTATCTGACCATGGGGCTTTGTCTGAGGCTTTTAACAAGAGGCGAGTCAACATACCATCACCACCGAAAGCTTCGTATGGAATAACCTGGTTGACACCTGCCAAGAATGGACCTGGAACATTTGCTTTTTCAAGGTAGCTAGCTGGAACATCAATGCTATTTTTGATGTTGTTAACAACAGACTCTTTAACCTGATTTGGTGTGGTTGAAGCGTTCAAATTAACAGTCAAATCTTTAGTCGCTACCAGATTAGTTAAGTCAGGCTTGCCGTCTTTTGCACCGTACACCTTGATAGTAGCTTTATAGCTTTGCGTACCATTTTGTTTCAAGAGGTCAAGCAGCTCTTTGTCAGATTTTCCTTGAGTGCCTGCCAAGTCTACTTCGTAGAAGTAAAGGCCTTTGCCCAATTTCTCTACTGGTGGGAGAGCGGGATTTTTAGCCGTTCCATTGTCTGACCATGGAGCCTTATCGGATGCTTTCAAGATAAGGCGAGTCAACATGCCGTCACCAGCGAATAATTCGTATGGAATGACTTGATTGACACCAGCTGTAAATGGTCCTGGGAAATTAGCTCTATCCAAGTAAGAAGCTGGGACATCTACTGTGTCTTTAGTGTTGTCAGCCACACCTTTTTGCACTTCAGCTGGAGTGGTCAAACCATTCAAATTAACAGTCAAATCTTTAGTCGCTACCAGATTGCTCAAGTCTGCCTTGCCATCTTTCGCACCGTACACCTTGATGGTAGCTTTATAGCTTTGAGTGCCGTTTTGTTTCAAGAGATCAAGCAACTCTTTGTCAGATTTACCTTGGGTGCCTGCTAAATCCACTTCATAGAAGTAAAGGCCTTTGCCCAATTTCTCTACTGGTGGGAGAGCGGGATTTTTAGCTGTTCCGTTGTCTGACCATGGAGCCTTATCAGATGCTTTCAAGATCAGGCGAGTCAACATGCCGTCTCCAGCGAAGAATTCGTATGGGATGACTTGGTTGACACCGGCGGTGAAGGGACCAGGAAAGTTAGCCTTGTCCAAGTAAGTGGCTGGGACATCTACTGTATCTTTTGTATTGTCAGCCACACCTTTTTGTACTTCAGCTGGGGTGGTCGCTGGTTGCGCTTCACTAGCTTCACGGTCTTGTCCAAAAACTGTAGGCGCAGGACTTTCCACAGGTTTAACTGCATCTTCTGTTTGTTTCTTAGAGTCAGGTTGTGCTTGTACTTCTTCTTTTGGCGCTACTGCCGGCTCTTTAGCAGTTGCGTCCGCTTTTTCTGAAGAGCTTGTAGTATCCAAGCTTGCTTTAGGTGCTGAGTCTGCTTGTTCTGAAGGAAGAGCTACATCGACTGCTTTTTTGAGAACCTCTGCTGGTAAGTCGCTCTTTTCACTCACCGAAGCAGCGTCTGGCACGACTTGGGCAGGGGTCGGATTGACGACATCAGCACGTGCAGAACTTGGTTGACCAACTAGGACAAAGAAGCCACTAGCCACAACAACTGAAGCAACACCGACACTGAGACGGCGAATAGACCAACGAGTATATCTCTGATTTGGATTGAATTTCATAGGATTCTCCTTAGAGTTTTTCTTTATTTGATGGCTCTAGTATAATCTCCTAAAATTAAAAAGGATTAAGAAAAAGTTAAAATTTTTCTTAAATCCCTCTTATAAAATACTTATATTGATTCATTAATCATTGGGGAAGAAAACAGCCCTTCCTCTCCTACTCACTAAGCTCTGTTAGAGTATCCAAATGTTGGTTATTAATCACCGCCATGATATAGGCGCCTGACCGTAAAAGGTCATCGGGGCCGAATTGAACATCTAGAGGAGAATTTTCATAGTCACGAAATCCAAGTACATTGAGATTGTATCGCCCACGTAAATCTAGCTGGCTAAGGCTTTTCCCCGCCCAAGATTGGGGGATTCTCATCTCGACAATTGAAACATTCTTGTCCAACTGAAAGACATCTACGCTGTTATGAAAGAGAATTCTCTGCGCTAACGAACGTCCCATTTCAAATTCCGGTGAGATGACCGAGTCCGCACCAATTTTCTCCAGTACCTTTTTAGCCATATGACTTTTTACCTTGGCAATGACGGTCGGCACCCCTAGACTTTTACAGTGCATGACTGCAAGAACACTGGATTCTAGATTTTCCCCCGTTGCGACAACCACGGTATCGCAAGTGTCAATTCCAGCTGATAGAAGGAGTTCTTCATCCGTGATATCCCCAACTACTCCACGCGCCAGCACGGGTTCAAATTGATTAATGCGCTCCTCGTGGTCATCAATAGCAATGATATTCATATGATGCTTGGCAAGAGCAGCCAAAACACTGCTCCCAAAAATTCCCAAGCCTAAAATTCCAATCGTCCGATCTGACATCGTTCTTCCTTTCTTATCCAATGGTGATATCTGCTTTCATATAGTGAATCAAATCTTTCTTGTCTGGCTGGTATTCCGCTACACTGACCAATAGTGTCAAGGGACCAATACGGCCGATAAACATCAACAACATCACGATGCTGAGAGCTAACTTGCCTAACTCTGGTGTTAAATTCGCCGTCACTCCAACTGTCGCAAGGGCTGAAATGGTCTCAAACATGAGGTAGATAAAGCGCGGATTTCCCTCTGCTGTTATCCCTAACAGGATCAAGCCCAGCAAGAATGTTAGCAAGAAGATAATAAAGACACTGAAAGATTTTTGCACGGTTCGGGGTTCAATGGTCCTCCGAGCCACATTGGCATGAGGCAAGCCCAATAGTTCGCTACGGGCAAAGACCAACAAGACAAAGAAGGTCGTAATCTTGAGCCCCCCTGCTGTCCCTCCAGGTGCCCCACCCAGAAACATCTGCATGATATAGATTAGTAAGGTAACTGGTCGAGCCTGGGTGTAGTCAATGGAAGCAAAGCCAGCTGTCCTCATACTGACAGTCTGGAAGAAACTAACCAGCAGTTTCTCTGGAGCGCTGAGATTTCCAATCGTCCCTGGATTGTTCCACTCAATTAAGAGAGTCGATACTGTTCCAAAGAGTAAAATTCCCGCCGTTAAAAAGAGAACCAACTTGGTATGGAAACGCAGGCGTCGTTTTTTCTTTTTCCCAAACTGGGTCGCTAGATCAAACCAGACCATAAATCCTAGACCACCCGTGATAATTAAGCCTGCAATCACTAGATTAATCAAAGGGTCCGTCTGAAAGGCTACCAAACTCGTACTTCCAAAATTATCAAATCCAGCATTACAGAAAGCTGAAACAGCCAAAAAGATAGAAGTTAACACCCCTCGTCCCCAGCCAAATTCAGGAATGAAGCGGAAACTCAGGAGAAAGGCACCGAGCCCTTCCACCAAAAAAGTCGTCAGAAAGATCGAGCGGATGAAATCCTTTAAGGACTGAGTTTCTCCATAACTGAAACTTTCTTGAATAGTCTCACGGCCACGAAGACTGAGCTTTTGCTTGCCTTGGATATAAAAGATTCCGATAAAAGTCATGAGCCCCAAACCGCCAATCTGGATCAAGAGCATACAGATTAACTGCCCCCAGATATTATAAGTAGAGGCCACTGGCAGGGTGAAGAGCCCTGTCACACAGACCATGGATACCGTTGTAAAGAGATGATCAAAATAGGTCGCTTGTGACGTTGCTGCCTGCACAAAGGGAAGGCTTAAAAGGAGCGAGCCCAGTAAGATAACTAAGGCAAAACTTAAAAAGATGCGACGGGCTGGTGATAACCGAGACAGCGTCGTCTTGATTTTTTCCAAAAAAGATTTGAATAACATAGCTACATTCTACCATAAAAACAGTCAGAACACTCACATGTAGTGCACAATGGCAAGACAGAGTTCGAGTGCCTTGTCAAAAGCTTCAGAACCCCAGTCACGACTGTCGTAGTTGTCTAGATCCGCCAAGGAATCTGCGGTAAAGAGCAGTTCTCCCCAGACAACCCCACGTAGCTGAGCTACTGCCGCAAGAGCCTAACACTCCATCTCCACAACAGCACAGCCTTCTTCCTTACGATAAGCAACCTTTTCAGCCGTCTCTCGGTAAAAACCATCTGTCGTCCAGGTCATGACTTCCTCGTAAGGGATGCCTATTTGCTCCAAGATTTGCTCAATGGCAGAGACAGCCTCAATCTGCATCTCCATATAACGAGAAGGTGCTGCATAATGGTAGCTAGTTCCCTCATCTCGCAAAGCGCGAACAAGGACGAGAAAGGCATTCTCCTCTATATCGGCTAGAACTCCACAGGTTCCAGTGGAAATAATTTGCTCCTCACCATAGCCAATCAACCAATCCATAAACTGGGCCGCTGGGGCAGAGCCTACGGGCGCCTGGGCTAGACAAATCTCCTCACCCTTGTAGTTGAGGACGTAGACTGGATAAGTCTTGGTGGCCGAAACGAACTCACCAACACAATCCGCCCCTACTTCCTGAGCATAACGGTCGATTTCCTCCTCCAAAAATGCATAGATGCACTTCTTTGGCAACTTTAAATCTAGTCCCTCATGTGTTGGCATAAGGACCGCCTGGGGATTGTCATCAAACTCTAAAATGGGAATTGCATGTTTCTGAATCATAACCCACCTCCTCTAATTTTGTACTATTGTATCAAAAGCTGACGGAGTGTCAAGGAGTTGTCTTTATCAATCCAGAAATCTCCTCTTCCATACACTTGAGAAATCGTTGCACCGCTGGAGAAGTCGGTTTCTGTTTTGGCAAAGTGATTGAGGACTTATAAAAACATATCAAATCCAATAACAAAAAGACATGAATCTGAAATAAGCAGAACATGTCTTTTTTAGCTTGTTTGAAAGTTAAGTAAATAAACCTTAGTTCTTCTAGAACTCCCTTATTTCCACAAACCACCTAAAATCTGTTTTTCTAATAAGTCTAGGTCTTCTTCCTTTATTTCTCCGTTGTCACTAACGATATAAAGCTGAGCGAAGTAAGCCAACAATGGACCAACACAAATACGAACCATTTGAGGAATCGTTAACTCTGGATTTACACGTGGATCTGCTAGCAATTCCTTATGAAGCACTCGAAGTTTATCTTGAATAGCATTCCAGATAAAAATCTGTTCATTTTTTAGTTTTTTATTTGAAAAACTCTCCTGCAGAATGATTTTCATCAAAGCACGATTTTTTTTGAGATAGCTCATACGATCACGGACGAGATAACGAACCCTCTCTTCTGTCGTTTCAAAAGCTAAGAGTTCCTCAAAAAAACTACCG
This sequence comes from Streptococcus oralis, assembly GCF_015561235.1. Classification (GTDB taxonomy): domain Bacteria; phylum Bacillota; class Bacilli; order Lactobacillales; family Streptococcaceae; genus Streptococcus; species Streptococcus oralis_BK. Next base: position 81,775 of record NZ_JADMTC010000002.1, read on the forward strand.
AAAATGCCTGGGACTACAGGATGTAAAATAGCCGTCAGTAAATCATCCTTCGTCTTAAAATACTTAAACAAAGTTGCCTGGCTTAGTCCAGCACGCTCAGCTATGTGAAGAGTTGATGTCCCATGGTAACTCCTGGTTGATATGAGATCCACTGCTGCCTGCATGATTTTTTTCTTTCCTTGAGGGTAATTCGCTTCTTCTAAGTAATCTTCAAACGATTCAAAAACAGTCTTATCCATCTAATCTTCACACCTTTTTAGCATTATTTATGTTGATTTCTAAACTTTACGATAACGACGCAATCCAACAATATTAAGAATTGTTAAAATGATCAAGAAAATCATTAAAACACCAAGATTTGACAAAATATCACCAAGATTGTGCCCGTAAAGAATAATCTGGCTTATTGCATCACCAGAATAGGTTAATGGCAAAAATTTCCCCACAGTTAGAGCCCATTCTCCCATGGATGACAATGGAATAATTCCTGAGAAAAAGAGTTGAGGCATAATCACGAGAGGAATAAATTGCATCATTTGGAATTCTGATTTTGCTAGAGTAGACAAGAGAATTCCAAAAGCTAGTGCTACAAGAGCCAGTACCACATTAACTATTATAACATTTAAAATACTTCCTACAACTTCTACATCTAGTAGCCAAATTGCTGCTATAACGACAACTGCCGTTTGAAAAATCGCAATAATACCGTAAGACAACATATAGCCATAGACGATTTCAGATCGTTTCACTGGTGTTGCTAACAAACGTTCTAGTGTTCCACTGGTGCGCTCTTTCAAAAGCGCCATACCTGAAATCAAAAAGACAAAGAAGAAAACTACAAAACCTATCAAAACCGGAATCATACTGGTAAAGAAGCTTGTATTTTCATCTCCATACTGGTAAGACTCCTTGATTTCTGGTGTTTTTGCGTCCGAGTCCAATTGTGGAAGAGCTTGTTTAACACGAGATACTAACTGATCGGTGCCTTCACTGGCGATACTCGTTCGTAACACTTGTCGTATCATAGATGTTTTGGAGGCGTCTGTGTTTGCGTAGTCAACCTGGTACTCACCGTCTTTATAAGAAATCACAGCATCGACTTTTTCATTTGCTAGCGCTTCTTTGGCTTGATCTAAGCCTTGATAGGTCTCGACGTCTACATGATCGAGCTCATCCATTTTCGTTACCAAACCAGTTGGTAGATCTTGTGTTGCCAACTTGACATTCACGGTTGTACTAGCTGAAAACATGAGGTTCATCAACCACATGATAAAAACAGGTGCTATAAACATCAGGGCTAGAGTTCGTTTGTCACGAAGTAATTCTTTGATGACTTTTTTTGCAATCGCTATTGTTCTCATCTTACTCACCTTCTGCTTTTAAAAATACTTCTTCAATACTTGAAACTTGATAACTTTCTTTTAAGTGTTGCGGTGTATCAAAAGCAATGATTTTTCCGCCTAATAATAAGCCGACCTTATCCGTCAACTCTGCTTCATCCATAACATGGGTAGTAACTAATATCCCTACCCCATTGTCTCTAAGCGCGAATAATTCTTTCCAGATTTTCTTTCGAAGAGAAGGGTCGATTCCAACTGTCGGTTCGTCCAAAATCAAGAGTTGAGGATTTCCTAAAAGCGCAATAGCCAGCGACAAACGCCGTTTCATTCCTCCAGAATAACCAGATACCGCCTTGTTTAAGTAGTCTGTCAGATCTACTACTTGAGCTATATGAGCAATTTCCGCCTTTAGGTCTTTTTTAGAAAGCCCCTTTAGCTGACCAAAAAATTTCAGATTTTCTTGGCCTGACAAGGACTCGTATAAAGCATCTGATTGGGCCATATAGCCAATATCTCCTAAAATATGGCGATTGGGCATAGTGTGATTTAACACTAAAGCTACGCCTCCATCAGCCTTTTCCATTCCTAACGTAGTCTTAATCATAGTTGATTTACCAGCACCAGACGGACCAATTAAGCCTATAATTTCTCCTGGCTGCAATTCAAAGCTGACATGATTCAGAACTATTTGATGGTCAAAAGATTTTACTAAATCTTGTAAATGTAGTAATGTTTTCATTTACTTCCCCCTTTGGTGAGTGCTTACTCACTTACTAAATATAAACCCATTATAGTGAGTGATTACTCACTTGTCAAGAGAAAGGGTTAAATTCTTTAAAAAATAAAACACCAGATTCGTATCTGATGTTTATAATGCATATGTCTTATTTCTAAAAATGTTTTTGAACTTCCTCTCTATACTCCGAAATGGTCTTTCCTGTCCACTTTTTAAAGGCCTATTCTTCCTCTACTTTTCTCAGCCAATCCTACCATCGTCATTGCTATCGCAACTCTAATGACCTTGGCGACGGAAATTCATTTTACTCATTTTTATATGAAACAGACTAAGAAATTTTCAAGACCTAATTGGGAGTTGTTTTAGCTACAATCCATCTCTCAAACACAAAAACTCTCCCTTCTCTTTCGAGAAAGGAGATTCTTTTTTATCCTTGTCCGCCAGGGGCTGGACCGCCGCCTTGAGGGCCTCCATTTGGTCCTCCGCCTCCAGGCATAGAGTTGACGATTTCCGTTTGTTTTTCGCCGTTGAGATAGATATCTCCACCTGTGTAGGTCGCAGTTCCATCAAAGTCAAAACCTGTTTGACCAGTCATTTTAATGGTTCCACCCGTAACCGTCACGTTCCCATTTGAGTCGATTGGATCTGTGTCTCCTTGGCCGACTTCTACTGTCAGGTTCCCACCGTTCATAGTAAAGAAGATTTCACTCTGTTGGGCATTTTTGTTGGCTGCATTAACCCCATCATCTGTCGAATAGATGCTAATGTCCCCACCGTTGATAGTGATGGACTTACCTTCAAGTCCTTCTGTCGAATTCTTGACGGTGTAGGTCCCACTATCGATAACCAAATCACCTGATGCGTGGATGCCATCATCTCCTGCTGTGACGGTGATGTTGTTGTTGGATAGGTACATGGTTCCGACTAAAGTATCCTCGTCATTATCCACCTTGACCCCATCTTCTTTAGCATCAATGGTCATGGTCGTACCAGTGATATTGAGTTCATCATTGACATTAAAGGCATCGCCAACCGCTGTGATGTTATAAGTTCCACCCGTGATGTGGAGGGTGTCGTTGGCCTTGATACCATTATTTTTCTTGCCTTCTACATTGAGAGTCCCTTTCCCGTTGATGGTTAAATCCACCTTAGAAAATAAGGCTGCGTCGGCTTTTTCGTCGCTGTTCGAGCTTGAGTCAGAGAGACTGTTGGTGGTTCCCTCTGCTAGGGTCAGGTAGACATGACCAGCTGATGTCGCAGATATCGCTGCATTGGTATTGGCCATGGTCGCACCTTTTAGGACTAGATGAACATCTGCAGACTTATCTGCCTCGACCTTGATCTGCACTTCGTCAGACTGACCTGAAATTACATAGGTTCCAGATTTTGTGATGGTCACTGTTGATTCAGAGACTGTCACCCCATCTCCAGAGACGTTTGCAGATGAGCCAGATAACTCAATCTTAGAAGCTGTGCTTTCATCATAAGAAGTATCATTGTCCTTCTCTGTAAAATAGGATGTTTGGTTTGTCTTTGTTGCAGTTGTTGTTGCACTATTTGTCGTTGCATTGGTATTGGATGTAGTTGTTGACTGGGAACATGCTGCCATCAGCACCATTGCCATTAAACTCGTTGCGAGTAGGGTCCATTTTTTTGATTTCATACCTTTTCCTCTCCTTCGTATGATATAGCTAGACAGTCTACAGAAGATTCCTGAAACAAAACTAAAACTTTTCTGAAAGTTTCCTTAAATTCAGTTTCGCTCAGTATTCTTTTGAAAGGGCTACTAGAAACAATTTGAGAGTACTAAAATGCATTTAATAGTTTTTAAAAGCAACATCCCCAAGTGCGATGTCACTCTAACCCAAAAAGCCAAAAAAGAAAAATCTATAAGACTAAAGCTCATAAAAAGAACAGCCCAAGCTGTTCTTTTTAGTTTTCTTTTACTGGGATTTCCTTGATAACACGCGCAGGATTGCCAGCTAAGACGATATTGTCTCCAAAGGACTTGGTGATCACAGCCCCTGCTCCTGCAACGACATTATTTCCCAGTGTCACTCCAGGAAGGACTGTGACGCCACCTCCGGCCCAGAAATTATCTCCGATGGTGATGGGCTTGCCGTATTCGACCCCTGAATTGCGTTCATGAGGATCCAGTGGATGGAGTGGGGTTAAAAACTGACAGTTGGGGCCAAGCATGGCGTTGTTCCCGATGCGAATCGGACAAACATCCAGCATGGTCAAGTTCCAATTAGAATAAAAATTTTCCCCTAGATGAATATTGACTCCATAATCGACCACCAGACGTGGATTGACATAGAGATTTTCCCCAGTTGAACCAAACCAACTTTTGATAATCTCCGCCCCTTTCAAGGGATCTAACTCCTGGTTGAAATCTGCCTGCTTCTGACGTGCTGTCTGAACCAAGACCCGCAACTCGGGGTCAAACGGATGATAGGGCTCTCCCGCTATCATTTTCTGGTATTCACTGGTCATCTTATCACCTCACACTTACTTTGACGCCATCATATCAAAAAGGCTTTGAAAGATCAAGAATAAGCTGGTCTAGGACTTCTTTCTAGACTCTCAAAACCATTCCCCATCCTAACTCAAAACAACTTACTTGACAAAAGCTTGACTTCATGGTTTAATATACCCCGTAAGGGTATATTTGGAGGTGCCTATGTTTCACTTATTATTTACAAAAATTGACAGTATTTCTACCAGCGAGTTAGAAGCTAAACTCAAGGAACCGATTCAGCTACTGGATGTTCGAACGCCTACGGAATTCCGTAGAGGTCATATCAAAAACGCCAAGAATGTTCCTTTAACAGAAATCGGTTCTTACACACCTGCGACAAAAGAAACACTTTATGTCATTTGTCATTCTGGTGTACGAAGCAAACTAGCCGCTAAAAAGCTAAAGAAAAAAGGTTACGATGTCGTCAATGTTCGTGGCGGTATGAGCGCTTGGACAGGTAAGGTCATCTAGAAGCATAAAGGAGAAAATCAATGAAAGTTATCATTGTTGGAGGAGTTGCAGGCGGTATGTCAGCAGCAACCCGCCTCAGACGTCTCATGGAAGACGCTGAAATCACTATTTTTGAGAAAGGTCCCTTTGTTTCCTTTGCAAACTGCGGACTTCCTTACTATGTTTCAGGAGAAATTGCAAACCGTGATAGTTTATTGGTCCAAACTCCTGAAAGTCTCAGGGCACGCTTTAATCTCGATGTGCGGCCATTTCACGAGGTTATCCAGATTTCGCCAGAAGAACACACTGTGACGGTGCGACACGATGAACAGGAATTCACGGAAAGCTACGACAAGCTGATCCTCTCTCCAGGAGCTAAACCGTTTGTTCCTGCCATTGAAGGTTTGGCAGAAGCTAAGAACGCCTACACGCTCCGCAATGTTCCCGATCTCGACGATATTATGGCGGCCTTGGACAATCATCCAAAAGAAGCTGTCGTCATCGGTGCAGGCTTTATCGGGCTTGAAATGGCTGAAAATCTGGCGAAACGGGGCTTGCAAGTCACCATCGTGGAGAAAGCACCACATGTCTTGCCACCATTAGATCAAGAAATGGCGGCCTTTGTCCAAGCAGAATTGGTCAAAAACGGCATCCGCGTTATCACTTCCCAGTCTGCGACTCGATTTGAAGACCAGGGAAAAGTCATCGTTCTCGAAAACGGTCAAAAGATCACTTCTGACCTCACCATCCTTTCTGTCGGTGTTGAACCTGAAAATGAACTAGCTAAAGTTGCGGGGATTGAACTGGGACTACGTGGCGGTATCTTAGTCGACGAACACTACGAAACCAGTCAAAAAGATATCTTTGCAGTCGGGGATGCCATCGTCGTCAAGCAAGAGATTACAGGCCAAGACGCTCTCATCTCTCTTGCTTCTCCTGCCAATCGTCAGGGGCGCCAAGTGGCGGACGTCATCGCAGGACTCGGTCGTACAAACAAGGGCAGCATCGGCACTGCGATCGTTCGTGCCTTTGATATGACAGCCGCTTCGACTGGTCTCAGCGAACGTATCCTTCGCATGAATCAACTTCCTTACAAGGCACTTCATGTCACTGGAAAAGATCACGCTGGTTATTATCCTGGCGCTACTGATCTCACCTTGAAACTTCTCTTTGACCCAACCACTGGAAAAATCTATGGTGCCCAAGGAGTTGGGGAAAAAAGGTGTTGACAAGCGAATTGATATCCTAGCAACTGCTATCAAGGGAAATCTCACCGTCTTTGACTTACCAGAATTGGAGTTCACCTATGCGCCACCATTTGGCTCTGCTAAGGATCCCGTCAATATGCTGGGCTATGCAGCCTTGAACCTAATCGAAGGTTTAAGCGACAATATTCAATGGTACCAACTAGAAGACGAACTAGCCGCCGGTAAGAAATTCCTAGATGTACGGACAAGTGGCGAATTCCAGAGTGGCCGACTCAAAGTCGATACCATCCACATCCCCCTAAACGAACTACGGGAACGCTTGGACGAACTGGACAAGAATCAAGCCTACATCGTTAGCTGCCACAGCGGTTTACGTAGCTATATCGCAGAGCGTATCCTCAAACAAGCAGGATTTACCGTCCAAAACCTTGACGGCGCTTATTCACTATACAAAATGGCTAAACCAGAAGGAGTCGAATATGGAAACTAGTATCAGCATGGCTGACTTTTATGAAAAATATCAAAATGAAAATCTAGATCTTATCGATGTCCGTGAAATACATGAATTCCAAGCAGGACATGCGCCAGGTGCAAAAAATCTTCCGTTAAGTAGCTTGGAGCAAGGCTACAAAGAACTCAAACCGGACCATGCATACCATGTTATCTGTCAAGGTGGAGTACGTTCTGCATCTGCCTGTCAATTTCTTAGAGCTCAAGGCCTCACCGTTACCAATGTAGAAGGTGGTATGAATGCTTGGCCTGGGCAAGTAGAATAATCAAAAGAAGCTGGGCAACAACTCAATTTCAGGAGAAAATGAAGTAATACTCAATGAAAATCAAAGTGCAAACTAGGAAGCTAGCCGCAGGCTGTACTTGAGTACGGCAAGGTGAAGCTGACGTGGTTTGAATTTGATTTTCGAAGAGTATAAATCTCCCCACAATAAAACGCATAGTATCAAGGCTTTTCAACACCTGATAGTATGCGTTTTTTAATTTTAAAGACTTTTTACCCAGCCTCTTTTGATTCAAATTAAACTATTCTATTAATAGTTAGATATGCCTTTGCAACTATCGTCTCAAAAAATTAGTTCATTTCCGTTTAATCAGGTATCGGATGGCCTTTTCTAGGCGTTCCTTTTGAGCCTCGGGATCATCTAGTGGTTGGTTAATGCAGGCGGTGAGATTTTCCGTAATCATCATCTCAATCACGCGCTCAACACTCGATTTCACTGCTGTCAACTGCGTCACAATATCAGCGCAGTCACGATCTTCTTCAATCATCTTTTGAATCCCACGCAACTGGCCCTCTGAACGTTTCAAGCGTGTTATATACTTTGAGTTTGTCATTTCTTTTTCCTTGCTCGATTTTTCTTCATTATATCTCGAATAAGGGGCTTTGTCAAAATTCTCATCCCGTCTGTCTTTGTAGGAACTTATCTCATATCTGCGTTTTCATGATATAATAGTAACAAAACTGTTCAGAATGGACGTTCTTATGAATTCTATCTATGATAGCTGTGAAGCCTATTTACCCATCATCTTGCAAACCTTTATTCAAGACATAGAGGAGGCCGCAGCCAATTACAAAAAAGAAACCAACCTCAAACTATATGAGCATTTGCATGCGCGCATCAAAACAGAAAAAAGCATGCGTGAAAAATGCCAACGCAAGGGCCTTCCTCAGACAAGTCAATCTGCTCTTAAAGAAATACGAGATGCTATTGGCGTTCGAATTATCACAGGCTTTACAGATGATATCTACCGCATCGTAGAGTATATTCGCCAGATGCCAAGCATCCATATTTTCAAAGAGAAAGACTATATCCGTCAGGTCAAACCCAACGGCTACCGTTCCTATCATCTGATTCTAGAGGTGACCACTCCCTACCCAGACTGTCTGGGAAATGACCAGGGTACCTATTTTATCGAGATTCAACTGCGCACAATTGCCATGGACTCCTGGGCTAGCCTCGAACACCAGATGAAATACAAGAAAAACATCCAAAATCCTGAGCGAATCACGCGCGAGCTCAAACGTTGTGCCGATGAGCTTGCTTCTTGTGACTTGACCATGCAGACCATCCGTGATTTGATTCAGCGCTCTGATCAAGACTAAGGAGAACCTATGAAAATCCTACTTGCCGAAGATGAAACCCAACTAAACCGTGTTATCACTGTTGCTTTAGAATGCGAAGGCTACAGCGTTGATTCTGTTTTTAACGGACAAGACGCTGTCGAAAAGGCTGAATCTAACCACTATCACCTCATGATTTTTGACATCATGATGCCAATTAAAACTGGAATCGAAGCCCTCAAAGAAATTCGCCAGGCAGGCAATACGACCCACGTTATCATGCTGACAGCCATGGCCGAAGTAGATGACCGTGTAACCGGACTCGATGCAGGTGCTGACGACTACTTGACTAAACCTTTCTCGCTCAAGGAGCTCTTGGCTAGACTCCGTTCTACTGCACGCCGCCTGGAAGACTATACTCCGGATACAGTCGAATTAGGAAATACCCGCTTGGATATTGATGAACAAGAATTGGCTGCTACAAACAGCATTCGTTTGGGGAAAAAGGAGACCCAACTCTTGACTCTCCTCATCCAGCACGCTAACCAACCCCTCAGTTGTCAACAACTACTAGAGCAGGTCTGGCCAGACGAGCTGGAAGAACAGGATCACGAGCTCGTCTTTCTCTATATCTCCTACCTACGCCAAAAACTCCAAAGTGTACAGTCTAGCTTACAAATACTTGGGGCTGCAGAAGGCCCCTTCCAATTGACAGGAGGTGACTAGATGTTTCGAAAACTACGCATCAAATTTATCGCAACGGCTACTCTTACCATTGCTCTGATTCTAACCTTCTTTCTAGTCTTGATGAATAGTATCGTCTACACTCAGACGGAGGGTAACATCCACACCGTCCTCTCTATCTTAACCAAGAATGAGGGCGAACTTCCTATTACAGACGAAATCAAAGAAAGTCTGACTGAGAAAAATATCCAAGAAGGGATTGTCTATAATTTTCAATACTTCTCCGTCAGAGAAAAGGAAAATGACTACGCCATCTCCCTTACAAATGTCCAGTCCTTAACTGAGGCTGAAGTCAAAAGTTTTCTCCCAAACATCCTCAAAAAGCAAGAAACTTATGGTTCTATTACTCATAAGGGACGCTATTTTACCTACCAAGTGAGCCAATCTACGACTGGGAAACTACTGGTCTTCTTTGAGACGACTAACTATATCCGAGAACGAGATACCTTACTTCAGGTCTCTATCTGGCTGGCCTTGGCTAGCTTACTCCTCCTCATACTGCTCTTCACCTTGATTTCAGGGATTGTTATTCGTCCTTTTATCAAAAACTATGAAAAACAACGGATGTTTATCACCAATGCAGGACACGAACTCAAAACGCCTCTAGCCATCATTTCGGCCAATACCGAGCTACAGGAGTTAATAGAGGGAGAGACTGAGTGGAGTATTAGCACTAAAGAACAGACGGAACGACTCAACCACCTGATTGGAAGACTCATCCGACTTGCTCGGCTCGAGGAACAAGAGGATATCAAACTAGCTCCTCAAAATATCTCCGTTATCGCTGAAAAGGTTGCCTCAGATTTTGCTCCTCTCTTTACCAAAGAAGATAAAAAATTTGAAAGTTCTATTGAAGCAGACGTTGTAGAAAAAGTAGCCCAAGAAGAATTTTATGAGCTTCTTAGCATCCTTCTTGACAATGCCCGAAAATACTGCGATCCCGCTGGAACGATTCGCTTGACGCTCCAACGCAAAAATTACCTACTACGCAAACGAACTTGCATCACTATTTCTAATGATTATAAGGATGGACAAGCAGTTAATATTAAGCGTTTCTTTGATCGCTTTTATCGTGCAGAGACCTCTCATAACAACCAAACCATATCTGGACACGGAATTGGTCTCTCTATGGCTCAGCATCTCGTCAGTCTATTTAGAGGTAAAATATTTGTCACCTACAAAAAACAGGTGATTACCTTTACAGTCTGGTTATAGCTATAGCTCTTTTACTCTTTATCATTTCATAAAAAGCGAACAAGTCCGCATTCTAAAAACAGAATACGAGCTTGTCCGCCTTTTTCTATGTCTACGATGTGGTTTTCACATCTCATCGTTCCAAGCGAATGCGGGTCACAATGCCGTCTGGGTCTAGAAGATCCACTTCACTCAAATTTAACCACTTGATCGGTGCTTCTAGCTCCTGTGCTTGCTTAACGATGGCTAGGAGTTCCTCCTTACTTTCGACCTCAAGGACGTAGTAGGCCAAGCCTGGCAAGCCTTGCTCACGCGGAGCCAGACCTTTTCCAGCCCATTCATTGACAGCCAGGTGGTGATGGTACTGACCAGCCGCTATCCAACTAGCACTAGGAATAGTAAATTTATCCTCTAGCCCCAACACCTTTTGATAAAACTGACTCGCCGCGTGACTATCCTTCACTGATAGGTGGATATGCCCCATTCCCGTCCCTTCAGCTAGGACAAAGGGATCCACCTTTTCCCCTAACTCATAGATATCCTGTGCCGCAAGGGCTTCGGTCACACCGATAATGCGGCCGTCTTCTCGAATATCCCATGAAGACACTGGCTTATCACGGTAGAGTTCAATGCCATTTCCTTCTAAATCCTCTAGATAAATGGCCTCGCTGTATCCATGATCTGCACCCCCGACCAGAGGAATCCGTAAGTCACTTAGGTGTTTCAAGACATCTGCTAAGGCTTTTTGTGTCGGCAACAAAATCGCCAGATGGTAGAGCCCATAATGCTCCCTTACTTCACCATCCTTTTCGGCCTGAATCAAGTGAACCAAGGCTTTTTTACCAAGTCCCAAAATCGCTTCTGTCTCCGTTTGCGATAAAATCTCCAAGCCAATAATCTGGTGATAAAAAGCCGTTTGACTCGTCACATCCTTGACATTTAAAACCGCCTCTGCTAGGTAAATGTGGCTTTTGTAAGCATAAGTCATAGGGTGTCTCCTTTTTGCTGTAACTTCATATATTACATCAATTATACACTGTTGAAATAAAATGTCAACGAAGACAACTCAAAAGAGCTGGAAACCAGCTCTTCTTTTTATTTAACAACAAGCTCGTAACGAGTTTTGCTGGTGAAGGTTTCCCCTGCTTTGAGAATGACTTGGTCTTTGAGGTCGCTATGAATAGCATCTGGTAAAGCCTGCGCTTCAAGGGCAATCCCATTGTGCTGTACCATTGGCTGACCTCCTATGATGACACTCTCATCCACAAAGTTTGCTGTGTAGACCACAAGGCAAGGGGCCTCTGTCTTGAAAAGCAGGAAACGACCTGAGTTTTGATCATAAAGGAAACCAGCATTGTCATGACCTGCAGGGAGAGCAAATGGGTGATCCAAACCAGATACCAACTGGATTTGCTCATCGTTCTCTGCAAAGATATCCTTGAGCAAAGCACCATTGTAGATGTGTTTCACCACATCGCGATCAGCATCTGGAGTCTTAGCTGGAACACCGTCTGGAGCGATTGGGTAAATGCCCTCCGTATTTAGCTGGAAGACATGGCGATCAATTGTCTGCGTGAAATCACCAGATAAGTTGAAGTAGCTATGATTAGTTGGATTGACCAGCGTATCCTGATCTGTCGTCACCTTATAGCTGACTTCGTAGGCACCAGTTTCTTCCAAGTGGTAGCTAATCCAAATCTTAAGATTACCAGGAAATCCTCCTGTCCCGTCTGTACGCTCTGTGTAGAGAGTCAAGCCATGGTCGCTCACCTCAACCAATTCAAACAAGCTCGAATCCCAACCTGTTGAACCACTGTGGTTACAGTTGCTAGCGTTGTTGACTTCAAGGTCATAGGTCTGACCATTGAGCTCAAATGTTGCACCTGCAATACGGCCCGCTACAGGACCTACACTTGCTCCATGCTTGGGACTATTGCCTACATAGCTAGCAAAATCATCAAAACCCAAGATCACATTGGCAAAATTCCCAGCCTTGTCAGGTGTGACATAGCGCAAAATGGTCGCACCATAAGTCATAACTTCAAGCTGGTAACCACCATCAGTCTCAAAGCGATAGGCCAAAACATCCTTGCCCTCATGATTTCCAAATACACGCTCTGTGTATGCTCTCATTCTTCTCTCCTTTGATCTATTTCTCTTAAGTAAACAAACCATAGAAAGCGCATTCACTTCCTATGGTTCAATTCTATTATGTGAATTCTCGCTTGTCAAGCCTCTATAAATAGATTCTTATCAACAAATCTTACAAGTAAAATCCTTAAAATTCTACACGTTCTTTCCATGAAGTCGCTGTTGTTTGAAGAACTTTGTTGAGTTCGTCAATGTTTTCAAATCCAGTTGTACGCAGCCATTCGCGAGCTGCTGCTTCACCATCTTTGATGTAAGCTTCAACTGATCCAGCCCATGTTGCACGTCCGCAAAGAACGCCATTGAAGTTTGCGCCTGATTCGTGGGCACAGACAAGGGTTTCTTGGAAGAGTTTGGCTGATACACCTGCACTCAAGTAGATATATGGCAAGTTAGTCGCTTCATCTTGTGCTTTGAAGAAGGCTGCTGCTTCTTCGCGTGTATACACGATTTCACCATCGCCAAAGCCTTCAACGTATTTGACATTGACTGGAACTTCCACTTTCAAGACATCGATGTTGAAGCGTGGGTCTGAGAAGACTTTCATAGCACCGATAACCTTGTGTGGTTTCACTTTTGCGTATTCTGCAGAACCTGCGTCAGCGATTTTTTCATCGTAAGCGAGGATTTCAAGGAAGAATGGAATGTCTTCCGCCACACACTCTGAACCGATGCGTTCGATGTAGGCTTGTTTTTGTTGGTTGAGTTCGTCAGAGCTGTCTACGTCATAGTAAAGCAAGAATTTGACTGCATCCGCACCTTGTTCTTTGATGCGTTTGGCAGACCAAACATCCAAACAGTCAGGCAAGCGTTTGGTACTTGTTGTGTCATAACCCGTTTTCTCATAAGCAAGGAGAAGACCAGCATTTGGATCAAGCGCTTTTGTAGCTGGAAGGCCATATTCAGGGTCGAGAAGCATAGAGGATGCGTATTTTGTCAATTCATCTGCAACCAAGACCTTGAGTTCTTCCATTTGAGCAACTGTTGGCTCTTCTGTTTGGTATTGAGCCATGAGGCGTTTCAAAGCGCCACGTTGGTCAAAGGCAAGAGCTGAGATAATGCCGTTCTCGTCAGAGAGTTTTTGCAAGCAAGCTACTTTATTGGGACTTAATTGTAATTTACTCATAGACACTTCCTTATTTTTGATAGTCATGAATGATCACACCTTGTACCACACGGTTTACTGTACCTGTAGGAGATGGTGTATCTGGTTTATTTTCTACCTTGAGTGAAGTCAAAAGGGCAAAGAGTTGAGCATATACGATGTAAGGGAAGACACGGTAAATATCGTTCAAGACACCGCCACAACCAAGGGCCACTTCTTTGACATTTTCAAGACCAAAGGCTTGATCACTCAAAAGCACAACACGACGAGCAATGTGATCACCAGCCACTTCACAAACCAAGTCCAAGTCGTACTTGCGAGTGTAGTCTGTCGTTGTACCAAATACCAAAACAACTGTATCTTCGTTGATTAATGATTTTGGACCGTGACGGAAGCCAACTGGGCTTTCATACATGGTCGCCACTTGACCAGCTGTTAATTCCAAAATCTTGAGCTGAGCTTCATGAGCAAGTCCAAAGAAAGGACCAGCACCCAGATAGATAACACGGTTAAAGTCAAGGTCAACAAGCTCTTTAACATCTGCTGCATTGTCTAGAATCTTACGAGCAAGGCTAGTCACAACTTCAAAACGTTCAGCTTTCACAGCAAATTCTGTAGGATCAAAGACCAAGAGAGCTGTCAACATCATGGATGTAAAGCTAGAAGTCATGGCAAATCCAGCGTCATTGGAAGCAGCTGGTTGCAAGAGTAAGAGATTGTGGTCATCGCCATGGGCTTGAAGTGCCAATTTCCCTTCTGCAGCACATGTAATGGTCACTTGATAGAGGTCGTCAACCAAGGCTTTAGCCAAATCAACCGTCGCCACACTTTCAGGTGAATTCCCACTACGAGCAAAGGATACAAGGACAGTCGCCACATCTTTTTTCAGATAAGTTTCTGGATTGGCAACAATATCAGTTGTCGCAATAGCATTGAAGTTCCATTTGCGTTCATCATAGACTTCCTTAAAGTATGGTACCAAGGTATCTCCCACATAAGCAGAAGTCCCAGCACCTGTCAAGATAACCTTAATATAGTCATGTTTATCAGCAATCCCTTGTAGGAAGGCTGCAATTTCTTCCCGTTTTGCTTGATAGGCTTCAAAAGCTTCTTTCCATACATCGGGCTGTTGGTAGATCTCACGAGTCGTGATTTCTGCACCCAGTTCAAGTAATTCTTCTTTTGTGTAATTTAGCATAGAGTTCCTCTAATCTATTGTTGTTTCATTCTTATTGAAAATATGGGAATGGGAGTGACTCCCATTCCCATGTATATTCTATATAAGATGCTCTAAGTTACATCTTATACTCAATGAAAATCAAAGAGCAAACTAGGAAGCTAGCCGCAGGTTGCTCAAAGCACTGCTTTGAGGTTGCAGATAGAACTGACGAAGTCAGTAACATCTATACGGCAAGGCGACGCTGACGTAGTTTGAATGTGATTTTCGAAGAGTATTATTCATCTTCGTCATCATCAAAGCCCGCTAACAAATCATTGACTTTCACAATGCTTTCTGCAGCACGGCTCTTGTAGTCCGCATCTGCACCTGTAAGGCTGGCATTGATAAATTCAATCACCATTGGCAGATTCATTCCCGCGTAGAGTTCAATGTCGCGACCTTCCATGATCAAACGGCTTACCACGTTACATGGTGTACCACCGAGAAGGTCCGCAAAGACTAGGAAATCATCCAATCCTTCGATAGCAGCTTCAAATTTTGCAGTAAATTCTTCTGGACCATCTTCTGGAAGAAGGGCCACTGCATGAATGTTGTCCTGTGGACCCATGATCATTTCTGTGCTACCTTTAAGTTCTTCACAGAAACGACCATGACTCACCAAAATTAATGATTTACTCATAAATTATGCGCCCATTCCAAGCAAGAATTTACCGATGAATGAAAGACCTACTGCAAGAACGATAATGATACCGATCGCTTTAGTAGAGTTCATACCTTTCTTACCAAGCAACCAGAAGATAAAGGCAGTAAAGATTGCTGGAAGCAAACGTGGGAAGATTGAGTTCAAGATGTCTTGGAAGTCAATCATCTTTTCACCGATTGGCAATTTGTAAGAAATCTCAAAGTTGATCATTGTTGCTACAAGAGCACCCATCATGAAGACACCAAGTACAGATGCAGCGTCAATCAAAGCTGTCAAAGTACTTTGCATGTTGTTGATAAGGTTAACCCCTTCTTTGTAGGCAAATTCCAATTGTTTCCAACGGAAGATGTCATAAGCAACTGCAACTGCGATCCAAAGGAAGATACCCCATGGTTGGCCAGCGATAGCCATAGTTGCTGCGATAGATCCCATGATAGCAGGTACAAGTGAACCAAAGATTGTATCTCCAAGAGGAGCGAATGGTCCCATCAAACCTGTCTTGATACCGTTAACCGCATCTTTAGAGACAACGCCATCTTTTTCTTCCATGGCAAGGTCAAAACCAGCGATGATTGTGTGGAAGAATGGTGAAGTGTTGAAGAATTGAGTATGAACTTTCATCATTTCTTTCAACTCAGGAGTTCCATCTCCATACATTTTACGCAATTGTGGCAAGATCATGTATAGGTAACCTGATGCTTGCATACGTTCGTAGTTCCATCCCAATTGGAAAGTGAACAAGCTACGTTTGTTAATTTGATTAAAATCTTCTTTTGTTAATTTGTAATTAGAATTCGTCATCTTCAATTTCCCCACTTTCTGATGGTGTAGAAGGTGCTGCTACAGCAACTTTTTGGCTGTTCTTGAAGTGAACAACTGCAAGGAAGATACCCACGATAGAGATACCGATCATAGACAATCCTTTGAAGTTGTTAACAAAGCCAATTTTTTCAGCAACTTCAGCAGGAAGAGTGCCAATGATTCCAGCAACTGCTCCACCAAGACTTGTTACGTTTGAGTAAAGAACAGTCAACATAGCTGTCAAACCGAATCCCATAGCAAGGTAGTGAAGGTTACGTTTAACTGGAAGGTAACGAAGCAAGATAGCGAATCCAAGACCTGGAAGCATACGACCTGCAAGAGTCAAACCGTCTGCAACCCATTGGTATTCTTTAACAAGGTTTACAACACCTTGTACGAATTCTCCACCGAAAGCAAGGGCGAAGAATACTGGAAGGGCACGAGAAAGAGCCCATGGAAGCGCACCAAGTAGGTAGTTGCGTTCGATACCTTTGTAGTCAAAGCGTTCAATCGCAGCATCAATACGGTGTGCAAAGAAAGTAGTTGTCATACGTCCAAGAACGTCGAAGTATGTCAAAAGTGCCGCTACTGGTACAGCGATTGTTGTAATCGCAAGGTCTGTATCAATACCTTGAGAGATAGAGAATGCTGTTGCAAGAACCGCACCAGAAGTTGCGTCGATACGAGAAGCACCACCGAAGGTACCAACCCCGAGAACGAACAACTGCAAGCTGCCACCGATAAACAAACCAGTTGTCACATCTCCCATGATCAAACCAGTAATGAAACCAGCGAATACAGGGGAACCTGCAGATGAAACGATTGTCAACTCATCACAGATTTGATAAGCTGAGTACAAAGTGAGAAGTAAAATTTGCCACCATTGTATCATAACAATGACCTCCTAAAAATTTTTTCCTATTTTAATAAGCTCAAAAAGTCTGAAACTGGATCATTTGGAACCATTTGAGCAGTGAGTTTCACACCTTTTTCTGCTAGTTTGTGGAAATCTTCCACATCCTTGTCTACCACGTTGATAGAACGTGTGATAGAGCGAGTTTCTGGTGTTTGAGACATATTGCCGACGTTGAGTGTTTCAAGCGGAACACCTGCTTCGACCAAACCAAGGAAACGGTCTGGTTTACGTGCAACGATAAAGAGACGTTGGCTATCGTATTTACCAGCAAGGATATTTGCTGCTGCTTTCTCAACTGGCAAGATACTGAGTTTCACACCTGGTGGTGTCGCAAGTTTCAAACCACTCTTTTCAATATCGTTGTTAACAACTTCGTCGTCTACAACCATAATGCGTGAAACATTTAGTTTTCCAGCCCAAAGATTGGCTACTTGACCGTGGATCAAACGTCCATCGATACGGCATCCTACAATTGTCATAAGTTTTCCCCCTTTATGTGTTTTAGTGTAGGTTTACGAGTTAAATGAATCTCTTCTTTATATTCGCCCTCAGTTTCAAAGATAATGATGCGGTTAGCACCTTTCTTGAGATAACTATGAGGGATATAAAGTGAGAGGGTCGGGCCGACGTTCCAGAAACGTCCTAGGTGACGCCCGTTGACAAAGGCAACTCCCTTACCAAACTCAGACAAGTCTAAGTAGGTATCCTTCGGCTCTTCAACAGTAAAGTCGAAAGCGTAAAAGGCTGGTTGTCCTTCTGTCCATCCTTTTGAAAAATCAATGTTCTCAGGATTATCCAGTGGCAGTGGATATTGTTTCCAATTCAGTAAGAAATGTAGATCCTTGCAGACACCTGTGCGAATTCCTTTACGTTGCGTATCTGCCAAGAACTTATGTCCATAGTTAACACGCCCCATATTTTCAATCAAGATGTCAATCTCTGAAAAGCCTTCTCGATTGCCCTGACAGTAGATATCTTCACCAATCTCTGTCTGGTATTGAGTAGCAATCCATTGACCATCTACAAAGAGTTGAGCTCGGTCACGTCCATCGATAATACGGAGACGTTCCTCTTCTGCATCCCAACTTGCTTCAGTACGATAAAGAAGGTAGCCATAACTTTGACCAAGTTCTTCCATCGCTTTTGGATAGAGGCTTTCAGTTGGACTTGCCAGGCTATCCAGGGTTTCAAACAAGGATACTTTTTCAACTAGTGGAATAGACCCTATCTCCATGCTTTCCTTATAGAGTGGTTCCAACTGTGGATACTCTGGGAAGTGTGTTGCCATCATCTTCTTGACTGCTAGGTATTTAGCAGTTGGATTTCCTTCTTCATCGAGAAGGGCATCATAATCGTAAGATGTAACTTGTGGCAAATCTAGAGTTCCTCGAGCCGAGCAACCATTCATGAAACCAAAGTTTGTTCCGCCATGGAACATATAAAGGTTGATGGAGCCTTGCTCTAATACCTCTCGAACAGCTTCTGCCAACTCTTTTGGATCGCGTGTGATGATGGGTTCTTTCCAACGGTTAAACCAACCATCCCAGAATTCCATACACATGAGAGGCCATTTCTTGTCATGCTCATCAAAGAATTCCTGCATCTGTGAAAAGTTGTACGGAGCTTTAGAACCGAAGTTCCCTGTCACAAAGAGGCCATCTTCGATCAAGGTTCCGGCCTTCAGAGTAGCCCTCCATGGACCATCTGAAGTAAAGAGTGGGCAATCAATCCCTCGGTCTTCCATCAATTTCCGAATCGCTCGTAGATAAGACTTATCTTCTCCATAAGAACCATATTCATTTTCGACTTGCATCATAAGAATGTTTCCACCATTATCCAACAAGCGAGGCACAAGCCTTGGCAATAATTGGTCATAATAGCGAGCGACCGCCTCGATGTAGGCCGGGTCCGACGAGCGGATTCGCATGTCCTTGGTCAAGAGCCAGGCCGGCAAGCCACCAAATTCCCATTCCGCACAGATAAATGGAGACGGGCGTACAATGGCATAGAGACCCAGATCTTGTGCAATTTGAAGAAATCTCTCCAAATTTCTGGCACCTTCAAAATCAAACTCCCCTTCAACAGGTTCGTGTAAATTCCAAGCCACATAGGTCTCGACTGTATTAAAGCCAAGCGCCTTTAAGTTATAGAGAGAATGATACCAATCCTCCGCTGGAATTCTAAAATAATGAATGGCGCCGGACAAAATCTTGAACGGTTTTTCGTCTAAATAGAAATCGTCCTCAATTTTAAATCTTGTCATGTCATTACCTCTGACGAATTAAGTTTGCGCTTTCATTTATTATAATATTAACTATAATCAAATCTTTTGCATTTGTCAATAGGTTTTAGAAAATTATTTAAAATTTTTCTATTTTTTTACTTACCGTTTACCGAAATTATCTAAAAATAGCATGAAAGCGATATTTTTATGTATGATAATTCACAAGGTTATAAAATGGAATTTTTTACATGTAACATAACATTTTTAGTCTATTATTTTAATTTTTTTATCTAAATACTACTATTTTGTCTGTATTTGTGGTAAAATCAAGACTGGAGAAAGAGAATCGAGGTGAAATTATGGCTATTCCAAAATACCAATATATTAAAGATGAATTAAAAAACAAAATCATCTCTGGTCAATTTGCAAGTGGAGATAAATTTTATACAGAAGCAGAATTGATCGCGATGTATGATGTTAGTTCAATCACTGTTGTGCGTGCTTTGAATGACCTTGCAAAAGACGGCTATATTGTCCGCCAACAAGGGAAAGGGACTTTCGTTTCACGTGCCCGCAAGCACAAACTCGTTGAGTTTTCAGATGTCGAAATCTTTGAAACAAAAGATGATAAAGTTACTGTCCTTTCTATCGAGCGCGGAAACAAGCTTGAATACCTAGAGAAACTTGGATTACGTGGAGATCAGTTCTACTACAAAATTGAACGTACCCGTCAAACAAATGACGTTACATACATCTACCACACATCTTATATTCCTGAACAATACATCAATGCCAACTATCCAAATCTTGACTATTATAGTTCTATCTATAAACGTTTCAAATTGGATTACCGCATTCACATGAATGATGAACATTTTGAGGAAATCAATGAAATTGCATTTCCAACACCAGAGCACGTTGCTTCTGTACTTGGAATCGATACGCAATTTCCAACAGTCTTCCAAACGAAGACTACTAAACTTGAGGCTACTGGCCAAGTCCTCGCCTATAGTGAAACGTATAAGCGAGCAGACTACTACAAAATTAAATTCCTCTCATGTAATCGAGGTCATTAAGAGAAAGCTTGAGCCTAGCTCAGGCTTTTTCTATACCTATTATAGCATGAGGCCGAGGCTATGGAAATGTTCTGAAAGGTTCTTATTTAATTAGTAGCATTTTTACTAAAAACAAGTTAAATATCGGCTTTCTCTTTCTCATTTCTGGAAATGATTTTCTTCTAAATCTTATGATTTCCTCCATTCATCAAATCTCACGGTCTCAAGCCAATGGCATTCAACGATGGTTTCTACTACGAGGACAAGGATGATGTTGAGTTTGACAAGGATGTCATCATCTCTTACTGGTCTAAAGGATGGTGGGGCTACAACCTTGCATCTCCTCAGTATCTAGCAAACAAAGGCTACAAACTTCTTAATACCAACGGAGATTGTTACTACATTCTCGGTCAAAAACCAGAAGATGGTGGTAGCTTCCTTAAGAAAGCTATTGAAAATACCGAAAAAACTCCATTTAACCAGCTAGCTTCAACTAAATATCCTGAAGTTGACCTACCTACTATTGGTAGCATGCTTGCTATCTGGGCAGACAAACCAAGTGCTGAGTACAAGGAAGAAGAAATCTTTGAACTCATGACTGCCTTCGCAGACCACAACAAAGACTACTTCCGTGCTGACTACAATGCTCTCCGTGAGGAACTTGCTCAAATCCCTACTAACTTGGAAGGATACAGCAAAGAAAGTCTCGATACCTTAAATGCAGCTAAAGATGCTCTCAACTACAACCTCAACCGTAGCAAACAAGCCGAGTTAGACGCTCTCGTAGCCAAACTCAAAGCAGCCCGCCTAGGCCTCAAACCAGCGGCAACTCACTCAGGAAGCCTCGATGAAAACGAACTAGCTGCCAACGTTGAAACCAAACCGGAACTCATCACAAGAGCAGAAAAGATTCCATTTGAGGTTATCAAAAAAGAAAATCCAAACCTCCCAGCAAAGCAAGAAAAGATTGTCACACCAGGTGTAGATGGTGAACGCACTCATTACATCTCTGTCCTTACTGAAAATGGTAAACAAACAGAAACCGTTCTAGATAGCCAAGTAACCAAAGAACCTGTGACCCAAGTGGTTGAAGTCGGAACCCTTGTAACCCATGTAGGGGATGAACACGGTCTTGCTCCAGCCGCAGAAGAAAAACCGAGACTGGACATCCAAGAAGAAGAGATTCCGTTCACTACCGTAACACGTGAAAATCCTCAATTACCAAAAGGACAAAGTCAAGTAGTCGTTACTGGTGTAAATGGTCGTCGTACGATTTTCTACTCTGTCAGCACTACTGCTGACGGCAAGGAAGAAAGAACTCTTGTCAATAGCGTGGTAACACAGGAAGCGGTCGCTCAAATCGTTGAAGTCGGCACTGCCGTTGAGAAAGCTGAGCAAACTGCACCAACTACTGCCAAAGCAGATGAAAAACAACTCCCTGCAACAGGAAGTCAAGACTCTGCAGGCTTGATCGCAGCAGGATTCATGGCGACTCTAGCAGCCTACGGACTAACTAAGAGAAAAGAAGATTAAACCTCTTCGACAAGAATAGAAAAAAGCGAGATTGAATCTCGCTTTTTTGATTTATGATTAGTCCCCCAGTCCGAGACGGTCAAAGATGTCATCTACTCGTCTGGTGTAGTATGCAGGGTTGAAGATTTCATCGATTTCTTCTTGAGTGAGGCGTGATGTTACTTCTGGATCTGCTTCCAGAAGTGGCTTGAAGTCTACTTGGTTATCCCATGAGTGGGCTGTTTTTGGTTGAACCAAGTCGCAAGCTTGAGACCAAAAGTTGTCGGCTCAGCATGCACACCGTGGGTACGCCCCATCATGATTGTGAACTTGTGTTCTTTAGCCTTGTCAGCGATGATGTTGGTGAAGTAAAGACCGCTCCGCAGATAGCAGCCGACAGCATGCCCTCGCCGACAAAGCCAGCGTGTGAAGGCTCATGGCCGCTTCCACCACCAGAAATCAGGCCAACCTTGCCCGTCTTCTCACTCTTGCGAGCGATGATATCAAAGCCCTCGACCCGATAAACCAAATCGCTGTGAATATAGGCCAAGCCATCCAGCATCTAGTTCACAACTGCTGTTGGATCGTTGATAATTTTCTTCATAGGTGTCCTCCTTTTCTCCGCGCTTCTTTCAAATTGAGTTATTCGCCCTAAAAAGAAAGCGCTATCATTTTGACGTTGTTTTAACATCCTATCTTACTAAAAGCAAATTCTGCCGCATCTTAGACTAGAAGGAAGCATCAAATTAGTTGACAAGAAAAAGTAGACAGTGTATACTAAAGATAGATAAGTAGACAGTGTATACTTTTGGAGGAGATACATGAAACGCAATACTGCCCAACTGAAAGAACAGCTGATCCAAACAGGGATTGACGAAATCGGAAAACATGGAATTGAACAGCTTTCACTCAGGACTGTTGCCAAGATCTGCGGTGTGACTCACGGCAGCCCTTACCGCCATTTTGAGAGCAAGGAAAGCTATCTCAAAGTCGTTTTGACTCAGCTTTCGCTCTTTCTCAATCAGGAAATCAATGAAAATATTGATGCGACTGGTTCTGCGCGCGATCAGCTGACCCAGCTTGGACTTAATTTCATTATTTTTGCCAAGACCTACCCTCATTTTTTTGAAGCTCTCTTTATCAAATTTCCTTTTAAATATATGAAGGTGACGCAGGACACTATTCTCTTGGAGTCTGACTTGCCTGGATTTGATAAATTTAAGGAGCTCGTTTTAAAGCTTCGTAAGGAGGAAAATTTTAGCAATAGCGAAGCAGAAAGCCTTTTTCACTTTTGGAGCTTTATCACAGGCCTAGCCGTTCTGGCCAACAGTCCTATCGGACAAGACCTTGATCCTCAAGCCATCCAAAGCACGATTGAGCATATGCTTGACATTTATATCAAAGGAGAACAATCATGAAAACCTTGATTATTTACACCCACCCCAGCCCAACTGGCTTCAATGCTGCTATTCTCAAAGAAGTTCAAAGCAATCTTTCTAAAAAGCACGAGGTGAAAACTTTGGACTTGTATGCTGAAAATTTTAATCCGATTTTGCGCTTTGACCAAGAACATAGACGCCGTGACCTGCACAAAGACCCTGAAATGGCAAAATACAGGGATTTGATTACTTGGGCAGACCAGCTGATTTTCATTTTCCCTATCTGGTGGAGTGGTATGCCGGCCATTCTCAAAGGCTTTATCGACCGCGTCTTTGCTGCTGACTTTGCTTACTCTTATAAAAAAGTTGGTCTCCAAGGCCACTTGCAAGGCAAGTCCGGCTGGATTATCACCAGCCACAACACACCTGCTTTTGCCTTGCCTTTTGTCCAAGACTACGGCAAGGTACTGAAAAATCAAGTCCTGAAACCGTGTGGAATTACTCCAGTCAAACTGACCGTCCTCAACAGTGTAGAACGCAAAACAGACCAAGAACGCCAAGAAATGCTCAAGAAAGTCGGACAACTGGCCAGTCAAATTTAAGATAAAGAAAACGGGAGCGGGCAAGAACTCCAAACAAGTTAAAAAAAGTTCGTCTTCCCACCCCCGCTTGGAGCTTAAAAAGCGAAGGAAGATGCCAATCAACCACTGCGTCATCTATTTTTTCTAATTTATTTTCAAAAGCCTGGACTTTTTGCCCAGGCTCTTTTTTTATATTTAATCCAACCCCACGCGCTTGAAAATTTCATCTACGCACTTGGTGTAGTAAAGAGGGTTGAAGATTTCATCAATCTCTTCCTGAGTCAAACGAGAAGTGACTTCTGGATCCGCTTCGAGCAGTGGCTTGAAGTCTACTTGGTTGTCCCAAGAGTAGGCTGTTTTTGGTTGAACAAGGTCGTAAGCTTGTTCACGGGTCATGCCTTTTTCAATCAAGGTCAACATAGCCCGCTGGCTGAAAATAAGACCAAAGGTTGAGTTCATGTTGCGGATCATGTTTTCTGGGAAGACTGTCAAGTTCTTGACGATATTTCCAAAACGGTTGAGCATGTAGTCGATCAAAATAGTCGTATCTGGTGTGATGATGCGCTCAGCTGATGAGTGGGAAATATCGCGTTCATGCCAGAGGGCGACGTTTTCATAAGCTGTCACCATGTGACCACGGATAACACGCGCAAGACCTGTCATGTTTTCAGAACCGATAGGGTTGCGTTTGTGAGGCATAGCAGATGAACCTTTTTGCCCCTTGGCAAAGAACTCTTCCACTTCGCGTTGCTCAGACTTTTGCAGACCACGGATTTCCGTTGCCATACGTTCGATGGAAGTCGCAATGCTGGCAAGAACTGCAAAGTACTCAGCGTGAAGGTCACGAGGAAGGACCTGTGTAGAGATTTCTTGAGCACGGATACCAAGCTTGTCGCAGACGTATTTTTCAACAAAAGGTGGGATGTTGGCAAAGTTCCCAACCGCACCAGAAATTTTACCAGCTTCTACACCAGCAGCCGCATGCTCGAAACGCTCGATATTACGCTTCATTTCGCTGTACCAAGTCGCCAATTTAAGACCAAAGGTTGTCGGCTCAGCATGCACACCGTGGGTACGACCCATCATGATGGTGAACTTGTGCTCTTTGGCCTTATCAGCGATGATGTTGGTGAAGTTTTCAAGGTCACGACGAATGATGTCGTTTGCCTGCTTGTAAAGGTAACCGTAGGCAGTATCTACTACGTCGGTAGAAGTCAAACCATAGTGCACCCACTTGCGCTCTTCGCCAAGAGTCTCAGAAACCGCACGTGTGAAAGCCACCACATCATGGCGAGTCTCTTGCTCAATCTCCAAAATACGGTCGATGTCAAAGTCCGCTTTCTCGCGAATCAAAGCCACATCTTCCTTAGGGATTTCCCCCAACTCAGCCCATGCCTCATCAGCCAAGATTTCCACCTCAAGCCAAGCACGGTATTTATTTTCTTCACTCCAAATATTCGCCATCTCAGGGCGAGAGTAACGGTTGATCATAGTTGTTTCTCCTTATAAACGAATCATCTAATATCATTAGCTAAATCAAAAACTATTCCAAGTTCTCCATACTTAGGACTAGACCTTGTCCCAATGTAGTCTGTAATATCATTTCTATAATTTAAAAATTCTTGTCTTCTATTTGAATCACGCATAAATTTTTGATATATAGACGGATTTCTAAAATATTTAATTAACTCTATAAAAAGTATCCACCATCGAGAACACCCTATTCCTGTCATACAAAATCTATGACTAAAATCTGTACCATTTTCTTCTGCATATATTTTTTTCATCAAATCATACACTTTTTTATTTTCGGAAAAATTATTTTTTATAAAAAATGATAGTATTAAAGAATCAATAGTAGAAGTTTGTTGCCTCACATTATCTATAACTCTTTCTAAAACACGACTTCTGATGATGCTTTTTGCATATCTAGCGATTATATAATAATGCCATATTTGCAAATCTGTCTCCGAAAAATATTTATCAACATAATCTATATTGTCTATTAGAATATCTACTATTGCTTCTGTCTCCCTGTTCTCCGACTTAGCTAAAATTATATCAATTAATCGATATACATGAGAGGTTACAACTGGAGCAGTATAAGCTACTTTTAACAACATAGGTATTATAAATATAGATTGTTTTTGATTAATCTTACAATTTTTATAAACTTTATCTATATATTTTTTACACATCGTTAATGAAGTCCTGATTTGTGGAATGTTTCCTTCATTTGATAATTTACTTAGATATTCTCGCAATTTTATTATATCTTCGCGCTTTAAATCAGCTTTTCCTTTTAAAAATGTTACATTTAAAAACAATTCATTCAAGTTAGAGCCACTGCTAGATGGAAAACCTTTCTCAACCTTGGTTTTTTCTTGTTTTCTTCGCAAACTAAAAATCCTAAGTATCTTATCAAAATCTTCTAAAACTTCTTCCACTTTTGACCTGTCTTTACCAAAAAATGTAAAGTCATCAACATACCTCACAAAATCTGTATGCTTTTTTGATAACATACTATCAATTGATATTCCCAGAAATTCTGAACTGATTGTAGAAGATATTGGACCTTGTAGAATCCCCTTCGTGTGGTTCTCGTTTTGAGACATATTGTAAGAATCTAGAAATGTAAAAAAATATTGTAATCTAGGTTCTGCATTACAGTAATCTACATACGGTTCTCTTTTAGATAAATCTAAATAATGAGTATAGATATTGTCAAAATAATTTTCGATATCCGTCTTTAAAAAAATAGGATTACTTCCCTCCAAACTAATTGTCTTTTCTTCATTGATTTTATATGATTTATTTTTATTTGGATCTTTTTCATTTGTAAAACCTGCTAGTTTTTCTATATCTCTTCCAAATCCTTGTTCATCATATTCAAAGGATAGTATGTGCTCTCTCCCAAGTATTGGTGAATTAGAATGAAATAAAACAGCTTCATTCTGATTGTCAGAGTAAAAATTTTCTAACCAAATCCTATCAATTGATATCATATTGTACACAAAAGAAAAATATAAAAGTGGATTTGGAATAGCCATACCTCTTTTGCTCATATCATTTTTAAAAGCAAAGTATTTAATTGGCTCAGAACCTTTATGAAATATATAATTTGGTTTTCTTATTCTATTAAACTTTATTGTTACTAAATCATTTTGTATTTCAAATATATCAATTTTATTCTTGTACATTTTATACAAAAATTTTCTAGCATATTTAAAATAATTTAAAATAGGTGGTAATTTAGTAGAAGCAAACTGTTCAAATAACACTTCAACATCTTTGTTAAGCCTAGCTCTATCCATTAAAATACACCTTTATTTAACTCTCTCAAACTCCTCAACCTCATCTGGTTCACTACTAAACAAAGTCACATGTCCCATCTTGCGGTTGTGCTTCGCTTCTATTTTACCATACATGTGGAGGTGGGCGCTTGGATTTTCTGTGACATATTTTTCAGCGGCTTCGACATGCTGGCCGAGAACATTGAGCATAATAGCTGGTGCATGTAGCTTGATGGCTGGTAATGGTGCTCCGAGAACGCCCAAGATATGGGTATCAAACTGGGAGAAGTCGCAGGCTTCAATAGAGTAGTGGCCTGAGTTGTGCGGACGTGGCGCAATTTCGTTGACGATGATGTCATCAGCTGTCGCAAACATTTCCACGCAAAGGGTTCCAGACAGGTTCAGTTGTTTTGCAATTCGCACTGCCATAGCTTTGGCTTTTTCAGCTAGGCTTGCTGAAATGCGAGCTGGGACAATGGTTTTTGAAAGAATGTTGTTGCGGTGGATATTTTCCTGAACTGGGAAAACCGTCACGTCCTTGCCATTTCCTGATACAATGACAGAAATTTCAAGGTCAAAGTTGACAAATTCTTCCAAAACACAGTCTGCTGAATCTGCTAGTTCATAGGCTTCTTCCAAGTCTGCTTCTGAGCGAATGACCTTTTGCCCATGCCCATCGTAGCCACCTGTCGCAGTCTTGAGGACATAGTTTTTGGACAGGTCCATATCAGCCAAGTCTTGGCTAGAAGTCACGACCTTGTATGGTGCCACAGTGACTTGAGCCTTGTTTGACAAAAAGTCCTTTTCAAAAATGCGATTTTGGGAAATACGGAGCAGATCGGTCCCTTGAGGGAGTTGCCCCTCCTTGATGACAGCATCCAAACCGTCAGCATCGACATTTTCAAACTCATAGGTGAGAACATCGCAACGCTCCGCCAACTGACGGAGGGCATCCACATCGTTATAAGGTGCCACGATAATTTCCGCCACGCGAGAGGCCGGGCAATCCGCCGCAGGATCCAGCGCGATAACCTTGTGGCCCATGTAGATAGCAGAAATAGCCATCATTTGACCCAGCTGGCCGCCACCGATAATTCCGAGTGTTTTAGATGAGCTCATTTGTCGACTCCTCTGCGTTTTTTTCTTGTTCTTCTGCAAAATCTGCCAAAGCTGTCGCGATAGCCTGATCGTCTACTGAGAGGAGGCGAAGGGCAAAGAGAGCCGCATTTGTCGCCCCTGCTTCACCAATAGCCATTGTCGCAACAGGCACACCGCCCGGCATCTGAACGATAGAGTAGAGCGAGTCCACGCCACTAAGCGCACGTGATTTGACTGGTACACCAATGACAGGAAGGGTTGTTTTAGCAGCTACCATACCTGGTAAATGGGCTGCGCCTCCAGCACCCGCGATGATGACCTTGATACCACGGCTACGTGCTTCCTCCGCATGTCTGAACATAAGGTCTGGCGTGCGGTGGGCAGATACAACTTTCTTTTCGTAGGCTACACCGAAGCGATCGAAAACTTCGGCGGTTTTTTGCATGGTTGTCCAGTCGGATTTTGAGCCCATGATGATGGAAATGATTGGTTGCATTTATTTCTCCTTTAACTAGTTAGTTTTAATTGATGCTTGCTGTTCAACTGCTTTTATCGTGGTGGAATCCACACTATAATGGTCAACGGTATGCGCAACAAGTTTTTTCACACTCTTGGGATTTAGCAAGAGTCGAATCGCAATCACGACCAAGGGGATAACACTTGGAAGGTCTTTCCTAATCGGGGTCAATACCTCAGCACTGTCGCTTTTAAAAAGCCACTCTCTGATCGTTTGCCATATTTTTCTTCTGCTCTGAGTTCTTTCAGCAGTCCCAATGACTAAAGCTAACAAACTGTGCGTTTTTACGCCTGGCTTTCCTAGGGAAATACCTGATTTAGACTCTTTACCCTGAGCTAAGTCTATCAATATTTTAGGAAAATTCACCCCCGCCTTATAAGCATTAGCTGGCTCGACCATTCTGGGATTACATTCGATATAATAGGGCTGATGATTATGGGATATGAAATCCAATGTTAGACCACCATGCCACTTTAAATGCTGCCCTATCTTTTCAATGTGTTCTCTTGTTGCCACAGATTCTATGCTTAATCTGGCAGCAGCCGAACCACCAGCCCCGGATCCAATCTTTATACTAGAATGCACGGCAAGTAGTTTTCCATGGCTAAACACTGCTTGAACTTGACCATATTGTCCTGCTATATCTTGCTGGGCCATCCATCTCTCATTGTCAATTGACAAGACCTTTACGAGGCTTTTCAAATCAGTTTCGCTTGTAATTTTATAAACTGAGCGACCAGCTGTCCCATAATCAGCCTTGAGCCAGTACGGATAGGGCAAGTGGATGGATTCTAAGTCTGTCACATACTCCCACTCAGGAACTGGTAAGTCTAACTTATCCGCAAGTTCAGCAAAAGCGATTTTTCCTGCTACCTCCTTAAAAACTTCTGCTTCAGAAAGAGCAATCGGTAAGTCAGAAGATAAGAAATTTTTTCCATTTGCTAAGAGCCACCCCTCCTCATGGGTTGGCAAAATAGCCACATAGTTTTTCTTTTGTAGTAACTCACCAACCTGCTTTAGATAGGTCAAAGGGGAAGTATTCACATCAACAGTTGTAAGCATGTGCGTCAAGCGACTGAATGCCGCAATAGAAAATCTATCAGGAGACAGAACATCTACTTTATATTTCTCTGTCAGTAATACTGTGAGAGTTTCTCTTGAGGTTAGACTGGATCCTTCTAAAAATAGCAATCTATCTTTCACTTTTATTCACCTCTTTTTACACTAATGGCTGCTAATCAGACAGTGGACAAGACTCGCTTTATAGTGCCTTGCTTCCGATATCTGTTCGGTAAAAGAGGCCTTCTGTGTTTTGTTGGGCGAGTTCTTGGTAGATGGTACTTTGGGCTTCTTTGACGGTATCTGCTGTGGTGACCAGCATATAGACACGTCCGCCGTTTGATAGCAGTGCTCTGCTATTTTCCGAAAACTTAGCTCCAGCATAGTAAGTGATGATGTCGCCTTCTGTCTTAGCTGGTAACTTGACACCTTTTTCATAGTCTAGCGGGTAGCCATTAGATGCGACAACCACACCCAGAGTCACACCCTTATCTGTCCAAGTGATGTTCGGCTCCTTACCATCGAGGATATCCGTGATATTTTGTGCAAAGTCAGATGTCAAACGAGGTAGGATAATCTGAGTTTCAGGATCTCCGAAGCGAGCGTTAAACTCGATAACCTTAGGTCCATCAGCTGTCAAGATAAGCCCTGCGTAAAGAATTCCCAAATAAGGACGACCTTCCTGAATCATGCCCTCTAGGACTGGCTTGACAATGGTGTCAACTGCCGTGTCAACCACGCTCTGTGGCAAGTGAGGAACTGGCGCATAAGCCCCCATCCCACCAGTGTTAGGACCCTTGTCACCATCATAAGCACGTTTGTGATCCTGAGCCGTTAGCATGATGTAGAACTTGTCGCCATTGACAAAGGCAAAGAGAGAAAATTCCTCACCTTCAAGAAACTCCTCGATGACCACACGCGCACCTGAGTCACCGAATTTATTGTCCAAAAGCATCTCGTGAGCGGCTTCTACTGCTTGCTCGACTGTCTCAGCAACGACCACACCTTTACCAAGGGCCAAACCGTCTGCCTTGACGACGATAGGTGCCCCCTGCTTTTCAATGTAAGCCTTGGCTTCCTCAAAGTCGGAAAATGTGCCATAGGCTGCCGTCGGAACGCCGTACTTGACCATGACTTCCTTGGCAAAATCCTTAGACCACTCCAACTCCGCTGCTAATCTTGTCGGACCAAAGGCTTTGAGACCAGCTGCATTGAACTCATCCACAATCCCAGCAGCAAGGGCATCATCGGGCCCGATAAAGGACCAAGCAATATCGTTGGCTTTTGCAAACTCAATCAATTTAGAATGTTCGGAAATAGAGATATCCACCAATTCCAGACCATCCAGAGTCATCCCGTCATTCCCAGGAGCTACAAAGACTTTTTCAACCTCTTTTGACTCAAGCAACTTCTTAGCAATGGCATGTTCACGACCACCCGAACCGACAACAAGCAGTTTCATTTCTCAACCTCTTTTGCGAATTATTTACTATTAGTATACCACAAACGTTCGTTTTAATCTCGTTTTGTTCCGCATTTTTACGCAAAAAAGGAAAGAAACTGTTTTCTTTCCTTTTGTTTTTTAATGTCTAAAATGTCTCACTCCTGTGAAGACCATAGTCAAGCCGTATTTGTCAGCGGCTTCGATAGATTCTTGGTCACGAACGGAGCCACCTGGCTGGATGATGGCTTTGATTCCTGCTTTGGCAATTTCTTCCACGTTATCGGCAAATGGGAAGAAGGCATCTGAAGCCAGAACAGCGCCGTCAAGACGGTCTTTGGCTTGGTCGATGGCAATACGAACAGAGGCTACACGGTTGGTTTGACCTGGGCCAACACCGAGTGTCATGTGGTCATTAGTCACGATGATTCCGTTTGATTTGACATACTTGATGGCTTTCCATGCAAACTCAAGAGCAGTTGCTTCTGTCTCAGTTGGTTGGCGTTTGGTTACCACTCGCCAGTCAGCTGGGCTTTCTTTGATTACGTCTTGGTTTTGCACGAGAAGTCCACCGACAACACCTGTGTATTCTGCTTCCGCTTCACTAGCATCTTGAGCATCAAATGGCAAGGCAAGAATCCGCAAGTTTTTCTTTTTATTGGTCAAAATGGCTAACGCTTCATCCGTATAGCTTGGTGCGATGATGATTTCAAGGAAAACGCCGTGCATCTTCTCTGCTGTCGCAGCATCCACCTCACGGTTGAGAACGACGATCCCACCAAAGATAGACACTGGGTCAGACTCATAAGCGTAGTCCCAAGCAGTTTCGATGTCATCTGCCTGACCGATACCACATGGGTTCATGTGTTTGAGAGCCACAACGGTTGGACGGTCTTTGAAATCGCGGATGATACGAATAGCTGCATCCGCATCACGGATGTTATTGAAGGACAATTCTTTACCATTAAGCTGTTTAGCAGAAGCAATAGAGTAGTCAGTCGGCAAGGCTTTTTGGTAGAAATCTGCATCTTGTTGAGGATTTTCCCCATAACGCATGGGTTGTTTGAGGTCATAAGTCAAGGTCAACTTTTCAGGCTTGCTCTCGCCGACCTGAGCTGTGAAGTATTCTGCAATCAAGGCATCGTAAGCCGCTGTGTGACGGAAAACCTTGGCCGCTAAGCGTTGGCGAGTTTCGTAACTTGTTTCTCCGTTGGCTGCCAATTCCTCCAAAACAACAGCATAATCGGAAGGATCTACTACAACTGTCACGCTGGCGTGATTCTTCGCTGCGGAACGAAGCATAGATGGCCCACCGATATCAATATTTTCCACTGCATCAGCGTAAGTCACGTCTGGTTTAAGGATGGTTTCCTTGAATGGGTAGAGGTTTACCACCACAAGATCGATGAGTTCAATCTGATTGTCCTTGGCTGCTTCCAGGTGACTATCCAAATCACGACGAGCGAGGAGACCACCGTGGATGTTTGGATGAAGAGTCTTCACACGACCATCCATCATTTCTGGGAAACCAGTCACATCGTCGATGGCAATAGTCTCTACCCCAGCATTGTCAAGGGCAATCTTTGTCCCACCTGTCGAGATAATATCCCAACCAAGTTTTTTAAGTTCTTGGGCAAATTCAACAATGCCCGCTTTGTCTGAGACGCTGATTAAGGCGCGTTTAGTCATTTTTGTTCCTTTCTTTGTATCAAGAGGTGCTTTCCCATCATTTACACCAAAGACTGGCGATCATAGTCTGTAAGCTGATTTCCAAGTTCTTTTAACAGTTTTCTGACCTCAAGCTTACTAGCTTCACTTTCGTACACACTTCGCAGTTCTGCATCTGTCGCACCAATCAGGGTTACAAATTCCACTTTTCCATGCGGAGTATCAAGAGGATTAGCTAAATCATCAGCAGCAGTCAAAAATCCTGTCAGAATAGAGTTCTGCTGGGCATCAATCCCTACTGTCTGTTTAGTATAAATATATTCCTCTGGCAAAACCACTTTACCTGTTTGAAAAATATATCTTGCCACATACTGTAGTAAACCACAGCCATTTTTGATTTCTTCTTCGTCATTATTTGATTTCTTTAACTTAAAAGTTAATTCAATCCCATAACCACTGTAATCAGGGTCTTCGCTTTCTTTGGTATATAATTCTGACAAGCCATAGCTGACAAAATGCCAAAAATCTCCTGCATCATAAACACTAATGCCATCAAGCGGATCTGAACCGCCCAACATATACTTGATAACTGTCCCATAATGAAGTGGATTAGGCTGATCTGGATATAAACGATTAAACTCTGCATCAATGGCTTCCCATCCTGGAGCGCTATCATCTGTTTCTTCGGATTTCACAACAATCTTGTCGTCATCTTCAGTCGGCTTCTCTTCATCAGAAGATTTCTTCTTAAAAAAATCAAATAAACCCATAACATTCTCCTTATCTGATGTTGGACCGTCATAAAATCAGCTCTGATTTCGTTTTTATCTTCTCTCCACTCCCAAGCTATCCAGCACCTCTGGATACAACTTGTACTCTGCCTCATGAATCCGAGCTTCAAAACTGTCAATGGTATCATCAGCCAGCCGTGTCACACGTACTTGCTGGATAATCTTCCCAGTGTCGACACCCGAATCCACCCAGTGAATGGTCACTCCCGACTGCTCCACACCAGCTTCCCAAGCATCCTCAATCCCATGAGCTCCTGGAAATTCTGGCAGGTAGGCTGGATGGATATTGATGATCCGACCTTCATAAGCCGCCAATAAGGTTGGCCCAACGATTTTCATATAGCCTGCTAGGCAAACCAAATCAATCTGGTGCTCTTCCAAGAGTTCAACAAGGGCTGCTTCATAGTCTTCCTTGCTCTCAAACTCCTTGAGTTCAAAAGCATAGGACAGAACGTCGAGCTTGTCTGCACGCTCGAGCACATAGGCATCACGATGGTCTGAAAAGACAAACTCCACTGGAAATTCTTCGGCAATCACCTGAAAATTTGAGCCATTACCAGAGGCAAAAACTGCTATTTTTTTCATTTGATGATGACACTTTCGTTTTCTTTCTTGACGATGCGACCAATTTCATAGATTGGTTCATCCAACAATTCCTTGACACGGCCTACATTTTCAGGGCTAACTGCCAGCATGAGTCCCACACCCATATTGAAGATTTCAAACATTTCTTCATGCTTGATTTCACCGTACTTTTCAAGAGCTTTGAAAATCGGAAGCACTGGAACCTTGTTTTCCTCAATCTCAGCAGCCAAGTCATCTGCAAACATACGTGGGACATTTTCGATAAAGCCACCACCTGTGATGTGGGCAATACCGTTGACCAACCCTTCCTTGATGAGTGGCAAGACAGCTTTGACATAGATACGAGTCGGCTCAAGAAGGACTTCCTTGAGTTTCTTGCCTTCCAATTCTGGCAAGACTTCCTCACCTGTATAGTCGGCAAAGACACGACGAACAAGTGAGTAACCATTTGAGTGAATCCCACTTGAAGCAAGCCCGAGAAGAACATCTCCTTCCGTCACTTTTGAACCATCAATAATTTGAGATTTTTCAGCCACACCAACTGCAAAACCAGCCAAGTCATAATCATCTTCACCGTACATACCAGGCATTTCAGCCGTTTCCCCACCGATGAGGGCAGCGCCTGCCTGCACACAACCTTCTGCCACACCAGCAACGACTTGTTCTAGCTTGGCTGGTTCATTCTTCCCTGTCGCTACGTAGTCAAGGAAGTAAAGAGGCTCAGCTCCTGCAGCGATGATATCATTGACACACATGGCCACACAGTCCTGCCCAATCGTATCGTGCTTGTCATACTTGATAGCCAGCATGAGCTTGGTTCCGACTCCGTCAGTCCCTGAAATCAAGACGGGCTCTTTGACACCTGTTTTTGAAAGGTCAAACATACCACCGAAACCACCAAGAGCTCCCATAACACCTGCGCGTTCCGTACGAGCCACATGTTTTTTGATTCGTTCAACTACTTCATAACCCGCTTCAACATCCACACCTGATTGAGCGTATGCATTCTTATTTGTCATTTTGTCTCCTCTTCCTTTTCTTTCATGGAGAATTTCATCTGTCTATTTGTAAAAACTCGTCTTATCCCCTAAGCTTCTACGATATTCTTCTTCATAGTCGTAGAGAGGAGTTGGGTAGTCTCCATCAAAATAAGCGACACAGAGACCGCCGTTCGGCGCATCTGTTTCGATGCCGATAGAATCAATCAAGCCATCAATCGAAAGATAGGTTAGGCTATCCGCACCAATGATTTGGCAGGTTTCTTCTACCGTATGATTAGCCGCAATCAACTCCTGACGCGTCTGGATATCAATCCCGTAGAAGCATGGATAAGCTAGCGCTGGACTGCCAATGGCAACGTGAACCTCAGACGCACCTGCTTCTTTCAAAAGCTGAACGATACGGCGAGAGGTCGTCCCGCGGACAATAGAATCATCAATCATCACCACACGTTTGCCTTTGACAACGCCTGAAACAGCAGACAGTTTCATCCGCACCCCTTGCTCCCGCAATTCTTGAGTCGGTTGGATAAAGGTGCGTTGGGTGTATTGGTTTTTGATGAGACCCATTTCATTTGGCAGACCAGATTCTTCTGCAAATCCCATAGCTGCGCTCAGCGAGGAATTTGGCACACCGACCACGATATCCGCTTCGTGCTTAAATTCACGCGCCAATTGGGCCCCCATACGTTTGCGAGCTGTATGGACATTGACCCCATGGATATTAGAGTCAGGGCGAGCAAAATAGATATACTCCATAGAGCAAATCGCCAACTGGGTATCATTCGTATAGCTATCGTACTGGATGCCATTGTCATCCACAATCACAATTTCTCCTGGTTTTACATCACGAATCCACTCGGCACCGATGACCTCAAAGGCGCAGGTTTCAGACGAAACCACCACCGCTCCGTTGGCCATTTTTCCGATGGAAAGCGGACGGAAGCCATTAGGATCAAGCACAGCAATCAACTTGTCCTCAAACAGCAGGATATAAGCAAAGCCACCTTTGACAAGGCTGAGCGCCTCTTTGATTTTGCCCATCAAGTTGGGATTGTGACTCCGACGAATGAGGTGAGCCAAGATTTCTGAGTCCGAAGTTGAACTGAAAATAGCTCCTCTTTGTTCCAATTCTTGCTTGAGCGATTCGGCATTGGTCAAGTTTCCGTTGTGAGCAAGTCCAAACTGCATATCATGAAAGCGAAAGAGGAAGGGCTGGATGTTATCCACAGAAGCTTCGCCAGCAGTCGCGTAACGAACATGCCCAATCGCGCTCGCTCCAGTCAGTTTATCCAAATTAGCTGGATTTCTGAACACTTCTGATAAAAGCCCCATATCACGATGACGCTTCAATTGCCCCTGATCATTGGAGAGGATTCCCGCCCCCTCTTGACCACGGTGTTGAAGACTGTGGAGACCAAAATAGGTCAATTTAGCAGCATCTGGATGCCCCCAGATACCGAAAACACCACATTCTTCATTAAGAGATTTTACTTCGTATGTCATTTTTTATACCTTTTATTTCCCTGTGAAATAACGCACAGCTGACGCGAACAAGTGCTGGTCTTTATTTCCTGGGATGTTTTGGAAGAGACCGTCTTCATAACGTTCTGAGTGGCCCATCTTACCGATAATTTGGCCGTTCTTGCTGGTAATTCCTTCGATGGCGTTGACTGAACCATTTGGATTGTACTTAGAATCCATGCTTGGTTTTCCGTCAAAGTCCACGTATTGGCTAAAGATTTGTCCATTATCACGGAGTTCCGCAAATTCTTCAGCCGTCACGACAAACTTCCCTTCTCCATGCGATACAGGAATAGCGTGGATATCGCCCACTTGCACCCCAGCCAACCATGGCGAGTTGGTATTGGCAATACGAGTTTCCACCATCTTGGCCATGTGCTGGTTGGCATCATTGTAGAAAAGGGTTGGGCTAGTACTAGTAGCATCCTCAAAGTTCCCGTATGGAAGAAGACCTGATTTAACGAGGGCTTGGAATCCATTACAGATACCAATAATCAAACCACCACGAGCGATAAAGCTATCAATAGCTACACGTACTTTTTCATTGAGAAGGATGTTGACAATAAACTTAGCTGATCCATCTGGCTCATCTGCAGCTGAGAAACCACCTGCGAAGAAAAGGATGTTAGCCTTGCCAATATTGTCAACCATGGTTTCGACTGACTTGACAATGGCTTCTTCATTGAGTGTCACGAATGGCACCAAGTTGACCTCTGCACCTTCTTTTTCAAAGGCCTTGGCTGAGTCATATTCTGAGTTGGTTCCTGGGAATACTGGGATGTAAACCACTGGTTTTTCAATAGTTTCTTTAGCTTTGATGTTTGCGTTAGAAGCGACAGCTGGCACTTCAGCCAATTCTTTTGCTTGGGTAAATTCTGTTGGGTAAAC
The DNA here is from genome assembly GCF_015561235.1 of Streptococcus oralis. Lineage (GTDB taxonomy): Bacteria > Bacillota > Bacilli > Lactobacillales > Streptococcaceae > Streptococcus > Streptococcus oralis_BK. Next base: position 119,508 of record NZ_JADMTC010000002.1, read on the forward strand.
TTCTTCCAGTTTGCCTTGGAAGACACTGTCAAGTTTCTGTCCATCTAGCTTCACACCGTTGACAAGGAGTGTAAAGTCTGCTTTTGTTTGTCCAATTTTCTCTACTCCAGCAATCTCTTCAGGAGATGTGAAGACAAATCCGCCTAATTGAGCTGTCAAGGCTGTTTCAAGTTCAGGCAAGGTCACCTCTGCACCAATATGGTTCCCAAAAGTAGCAAGAGCCAAGCTTTCAAGAACACCTCCGTATTTGACAGCTGATGCAGATGGCACTTTGTGGTCAGCTTGGATGGCTTCAAACTGAGCAAAGTTTTTCTTAATCAAGTCAAAATCAATCTCTGCAGAGAGGGCTTGACCTGGGATGTAGTAGATGTTTTCACCAGCAGTCTTGAACTCAGGAGAAAGCACCTTACGGCTATCTGCTGTTGTCACCCCAAAGGCAACCAAGGTTGGCGGTACCGTCAATTCTTCAAAAGTACCAGACATGGAGTCCTTACCACCGATAGATGGCAAACCAAGTTGGATTTGTGCTTCGATAGAGCCTAGAAGAGCTGCTACTGGCTGACCAAAACGCTCAGCTTGTTTGTCCATCCGCTCGAAATACTCTTGGTAAGAGAATCGAGCCTTAGACCAGTTGGCACCAGTAGCCACCAAACGAGCAGTCGCTTCGATTACTGCATAGGCAGCACCGTGGTATGGAGACCATTCTGCTACATAAGGGTTGAACCCTTGCGCCATAACAGAAGCAGTTGTTGTCACACCATGTTGGACTGGCAATTTCTGTACAGAAGCTTCAGTTGGTGTAATTTGGTAGCGACCACCAAGTGGGTGATTGACCGTTGAACGACCGACCGAGCAGTCAAAGATGGTCTGCAAGCCTTTTTGACTCGCATGGTTAAGATCATCCAAGACTTCAAGAGTATCAGCTTCAAGGTTTTCGGCAGATGTTTGACGTTCTTCTGGAAGCTTGACATCCTTGTCTACCACTTTGGCATCGACAACCACGCGCACACCGTTTGTATCAAGGAAACGGCGTTCCAAGTCGACGATGGTTTCACCATTCCAGTGCATGACAAGATTTGGTTTTTCAGTCACTGTTGCCACAACAACCGCGTCAATATTTTCTTTATTACATTCTGCAACGAAGGCATCTACGTCTCCAGGACGCACCACAACTGCCATCCGTTCTTGTGATTCAGAAATAGCAATTTCCGTACCGTTCAAACCTTGGTATTTAAGAGGAACCTTGTTAAGGTCAATTTCAAGACCATCTGCCAATTCACCGATAGCCACACAGACACCACCTGCTCCAAAGTCATTGGACTTCTTGATCAGACGAGTGACATCTCCATTACGGAAAAGACGTTGAATCTTGCGTTCTTCGATGGCATTCCCTTTTTGAACCTCAGCTCCAGCAGTCTCTACAGACTCAACTGTTTGAACCTTAGAAGATCCTGTCGCACCACCGACACCATCACGCCCAGTCTTACCACCTAGCAAGATAATCACATCACCGGCTTCCGGTTTTTCACGGACAACATTGCCCTTTGGAGCCGCACCAACAACGGCACCCAACTCCATGCGTTTAGCTACAAAGCCTGGGTGGAAGTACTCACGAACATAGGTCGTCGCAAGCCCAATCTGATTCCCGTATGAAGAATAGCCATGAGCTGCTGTTTTCGAAATGACTTGTTGTGGCAATTTACCATCGCGAGTTTCCGAAATCGGAGTTGTAATATCACCAGCGCCTGAGATACGCATAGCTTGGTAAACATAGGAACGGCCTGACAGCGGGTCACGAATGGCTCCACCGATACAAGTAGCAGCCCCACCAAATGGTTCAATTTCCGTTGGGTGGTTGTGGGTTTCGTTCTTGAACATGAGGAGCCAAGGTTCTTTGACACCATTCACATCCACCTCGATTTCAACCGAGCAGGCATTGATCTCATCAGACACTTCCATGTCATCCAAACGACCATTAGCACGCTCATAACGACCGAAAATAGTCGCCATATCCATCAAGGTTTGTGGTTTCTCCGAACGTCCCAACTCATCACGCATGGCAATATACTTGTCATAAGTCACCTGCAATTGCTTTTGGAACTTAGAAGCTGAGAAATCAATGTTCTTCAACTCTGTCTCAAAAGTCGTGTGACGGCAGTGGTCAGACCAGTAAGTGTCCAAAACCTTAAGCTCTGTTTCCGTCGGCACGCGCCCGATTGACTTGAAATAGTCTTGGATAAAGAGCAAATCGTCCACTTCCATAGCCATCCCTTGCTCTGCCTTGTAGCGGGCAAAGTCTTCTGCTGTATAGCTTTCAAAGAAATTTAATTTAGGAATAGTCTTGTCTGACTCAGAAAATTCCTGCTTGGCAATCCCTGTCGTGATGTCCTTGAAACGAGAATCAACTGGATTGAGCAGGTAGTTCTTGACCGCTTCCAACTCAGTCGCATCAATATCTTTATTGACCAAGTAAAGTTGAGCTGTATTGACCGTTACATCACTTGAACTTCCAAGCAACAACAAGGCTTCCTGTGAAGAAGCTGCACGTTGGTCAAACTGTCCTGGCAGACTTTCAATGGCAAAGAAAGCATAGTTGGCAAGATCAGCCTGCACAGTCGCTTTGTCTAAGACATAATCTGTCACTTGCTCAGAGAAGATGTGCTTCTCTGCAGGTGCAAACAAGTCCTCTGCCAAATCAAAGACATCATAAACTTGCACGATGCGAATACTTTTCAAGGTTGAAAGTCCCAAGTTGTGCTGGAGCTCTCTCACCAAACTCTCTGACTTGACTTGAAAATCAGCCTTTTTTTCAACAAAAATACGTTTATTCATCAATTCTTATTCCTTTATTTCAGCTCTTGCAATGTTCCCAAATGACCTTGAAGGTGTTATTTTAAACCTTGCAACTTTTCCCAGACAATCTCGTAGACGCCGGTTAATTTACCTAGCCCCCCGACGGAGCGTAAAGGTCCGGAGGACCTTTACAGCCTGAGTCCTTACATCTGAAAGACGAAGGTTTTCCGTTTCTAACAGCTTATTTCAAACCCTGCAATTTCTCCCAGACGATCTCGTAAACGTCTGTTAATTCTCCGAGACCTCTACGGAAAACATCCTTGTCCATGTGGTTGCCATCTGCATCCCACAAACGGCAGTTATCTGGTGAAAACTCGTCTGCCAAGATAATCTTGCCATCCTTGTCAAAACCAAACTCTAGCTTAAAGTCAATCAATTTGAGGCCAATCTCAGCAAACCAAGCCTTCAAGAGCTCATTGATACGACGGGTTTCTTCCTTCAAGTAAGCAATCTGCTGGTCATCCGCAATTTTAAGGAATTTCACATGCTCGTCATTGATAAAGGGATCATCCAAATCATCATTTTTATAGTAAAATTCGACAATTGGAGTCTCAAATGCGATACCTTCTTCTACGCCAAAACGTTTTGAAAAGGAACCAGCCGTGTAGTTGCGGAGCACAACTTCCAAAGGAATAATCTCCACCTTTTTATTGAGTTGTTCCGTGTCCGAAATTTTCTCCACAAAGTGAGTCGCCACACCAGCCGCATTTAATTTCTCAAAAATAAAAGATGAAATCTGATTATTCAAGACTCCCTTGCCCGCAATCTGCTCCTTCTTGATACCGTTGAAGGCAGTCGCCTGGTCCTTGTAAGTTGAAATAATGAGATTTTCATCCTCTGTTGTATAGATGTCTTTAGCTTTTCCCGAATAGATTAGTTGTTTTGACATTTTAAAGTTCGCCTTTCGTTTTACTTGAGCACATTCTACCACAAAAGTATGAAAAATTCAAGATTTTTACGAATAAATAACGTTTTCCTATTTTAAGCATAAAGAAAAACTGCAAGATAAGCTTCTCTTACAGTTTTAAAATCATTTAACTCTAAAAACACGAACATTACTCTTGGTTCAAAAATTGATCCAAATAATAACGTAGATAACTTTTCCTGCCTGTAATCATCTGCAGGCGACCTTCCACCCCATAGCGAAGTTGTTCTGCCTGCTCAGGAGTCAGACTGGTCTCCGCCTCTATTTTAAAGAAATTTCCCTTTTCAGTCTTGGTAGCTGTCGCATCAATATTCGTAATGGCAGAAACAAGAACGAGCTCTTTGTTGGCATCTTTGCTTGTAGTGAAACGAACAGAATCACCGACCTTGAGCCTTGCAACATCTTTTGAACTGAGATAAGCTGTGAGTTTAGTTTTACCTTCTCGTTCCAAGGCTGGGTAGAGTTGAGCGAGCAAGGTGCCTTCTGCAACCATGGTAGAATCACTGGTTTCAGGATTAAGGTGAAGCACACCGTCCTCGCTTGCTATAATTTTCCCCTTGTCCAGCAGACCTCCTTGGACTTTCTTACCCGACTCTGCCTCCAAAATTTTCTGATCCAAAAGGGTTAATTCTTGACCGACTTTAACTAGGTGCTGAGACTTGAGGGATTCAAGCTGACTATCCAGTCCACTTGCGTAGGCTTGTTGAGCTCCAGAACCCGCATACTGCACACGATAAGTAGCTAAACCAGACTCTAGCTGGGCGATTTGTGCATCCACCTGAGCAATAACTTGCGATTTAGCTCGTGGATCTTCTGCACCTTGATTTTTATAGGTCTGATAAAATGAGTAGGCTACATTTTGACTATCCAGTTGATCTCCTGTTTCAATCGCCGACTTAGCTGTCTGGTAATCGCGAATTTTAGCCTCTGTTTGACTAATGAGGTTGCCGATTTCGGCTTGGGTTTGACTAGCTGCCGCATTCTGCGAAGAGATGTTGGCATTTTGCTGCGAAACATTGCTCCTAAGACTACTAGCTTGGCTGAGATAGTCTCGAAACATCTCCTGATATCCAAACTTATCCTCCTCTGGAAAGTGGTTCTCCCCTTCTTGCAGGCTCTTCTGCAAATACTCCAACTGCTTTTTTTGATCCTTGAGCATGTCCAACTGACTAGCATAGGCCTCCGCTTGGACAGCTTCCGCCCCTTGCTGGTACTGAACGAGTAGATCACCCTGCTTGACAAGTTTGTTCTCTTCTAGATAATTGGCCACAATACGTTGATTGCTAGTCGACTGGATGTTGGAAATGATTCGACTAGGTTCGATAGTAGCTCTAGTAGACAAACTAATCTCCTTCTCTGCAAAGACTGCAAATCCAAACAGAAACACGAGCAAAAGCGACATGGGTACAATCACGCGACTGGAAAAATTATGGTAACGACGATGGTAAAACTCTGCGCTTTCTAAAAATTCTGGTTTCATCTTCTCCTCTTTCTAGCTATTGACCAAATGGGCGTAAAATTCACCTCGGGCAAGCAAGTCTGCATGGTTGCCTTCTTCGACAATCTTGCCCTGATCCAAGACAACAACCTTCTCTGTCCGCTCAGCAATGGTCAAACGGTGAGCAATGAAAATCAAGGTCTTGTCTAAAGCCATGAGATTATCCACGATCCGCTTCTCTGTCAAGATATCCAGACTGCTGGTCGCCTCGTCCAATATCAGAACAGGCGCATCCGTTAAAAGAGCACGCGCCAAAGCAATTCTCTGCCGTTGCCCCCCAGAAATACCTGCCCCATCCGAAGTCAATTCTGTCTGATAATTCAGCGGCATCCGCTCGATATCTTCTCGAATCTCAGCCAATTCAACCGCTCGTAAGATATCTTCCTGAGTCGTCCCTTCCTTGGCTCCAAGGAGCAGATTCTCCAAAATCGTCCCATTAAAGACATAGGGCTGTTGAGGTAGGTAGTTGATATACTGACGCAAGGCTTTTTTATCAATCTGATTGAGATTGACACCACCCAGGCTAATCTCTCCCTGACTAGGGTCATAGAAATTAACCATCATCTTGGCCAAGGTCGTCTTACCTGACCCTGAAATCCCCACAAAAGCTACCTTAGACCCTTGCGGAATGGTCAAATTGATATCCGACAAGACATCACGACCATAGCCATACTTATAGTGAACCTGCTTGAAGGTCATCTCTCCCTTCATCATGCTCAAATCTTCTACCGTTTTCTTCTCCTCAAACTCCGAAGCTACTAGATAAACCTCATTGAGACGATTGTTAGCAACTTGCGCTGTCTGAAGTTTGGTTTGTAGGTTGATGATATTTTCCAAAGGATTGGTAAAGTAAACGAGCAGGGTGTTATAAGTGATCAGCTGGCCTAAACTCATTTTCCCATCCATGACAAGAATAGCTCCCAGCCAGAGAACGGCAACATTGAGCAGGAGCTGGGCAACTTTTTTCAGTGCCTTTTGCTGGCTTTCTGCCCGACTATAGGTAAAAGATTTTTTCAGATAAGCCACAAATTCCTTATCAATCTTTTGATAGCGCGAACTCTCACTGGTCAAAGATTTAATGGTCTCAATGCCGTTGATGTCCTCGATGATAGAAGAAGACAGAACCGCATTGGCTTCCATAGTGTCCCGATTCATCTTTTCAAAAGGCTTCATAAAGGCAAAGATAATCGCTGTATAAATGGGAAGTGCAAGCAGACTAATGAAAAAGAGCGTTATATTTTGTGAAAACAAGACCAGCGAGATAATCAAAATCGTCGACACATCTAGGAAAATCGACAGAATGGTCGATGCCAGCGCATCGATGATACTATTGGCATCTGTAAAACGAGACACGATTTCTCCTGTCCTGCGTGTCGCGAAAAAGGACATCGGCAGGTGAAAAACATGCTTGATGTAGGACAAAATCACGTCAATCGACAAGCGTTGCCCAAGGATTAGTAGAAGATATTCCTGGGCATAAGACAAAATCTGCTGGAGGATATAGACGATGACCAGCCCAATAGAGATAATACCCAGTGTCGAGCGCATTTGGTCTGGCACGTAACTATCAATGATCGACTGGAGATAGTAGGAGCCCACGATATTAATCAAGGTCACCAAGAATGTCGCTAGGACGATATTGGTAATTAAGCCACGCTGTTTGAGTAAGATTGGCAAGAAGGATAGGAGCCCCTGTTTTTTCTCCTTATGTGGTTTATAGTCTGGAGACGGAGCCATAAAGAGACTGACTCCTGTCCATTCTTGCGCAAATCGCTCACGGGAAATCTTGGTCAACTTAACACCAGGATCTGGATCAGCGATATGGATTGTCTTCTTGTCCTGACCTGTTACCACATAATAGTGGAGCAATTTCCCGTCCTTGAGCACATGGGCCACAAAAGGGAAGGTCAAATCTGGCAAATCAAAGAGCGTCATATCTGCCTTGATAGCCCGCGTCTCAAAACCAATCTCCTCTGCTACCTTTACAAGACCCAATGCAGTTGTCCCATCCATGGTCGTCTTAGCTAACTCTCGCAAGTGAGCCAAGGAGTAATAACTACCATAGTAGCCAAAGACCATGGCCAAGGAAGCCACGCCACAATCCATCTGATCCACTTGGGGACGATAGTGCCTTTTCCCAAATTTCATATCCATCTCCTTTTTTCTAATAATCTCTTAAAAACTTTGTAAGATTATTTTAGCTAAACAAGAAAGAAATAAGGGAATTATTTCTGAAAAAACAATATCCTCACCTGAACAGCACTTTTGCCAAAGAAAATAGGCAGAACAAGGGCCCTGCCTAGAATATTCAATTACACAGATTTTTTACCTTTCCCACTTCTTTTGTGAATAGCGTATAAAACGATAAACGCAAACACAGGTGGCACCATATAACTACTTTCACTCATTGTTAGCTGGAATCCAAGAGTTGCTAGAATCCCAAAGATGAAAATATTCATCAAAAACAGGAAAGTAAATAGTAGAACATATTTTACAATCCTATTCATTCTATTCTCCTTTTCTTTCTCCTTGGCCCCGATAAAGTAAAATAAAAACCACTAAGAACAAGGAAATCGTAGGCAAATCAAAATATTCAAACCATGTAGGTAGATGTATCTTGTTTATATCAGCCATGAGTCTAATAATTAGATAAGCCATCGAGCTAAACAATACAGTGGTCTCTGGCCAAGATTTTCGTAGTAATTGAACAACTTTCATCTCAAACTCCAATCTGATGGTCCATCAATTCCCAATCGTACTTTCTTTTGTTTTGTACTTGTATCCTACATAAAATAGACCAAGTAGAATTGGATAGGTTTCTGGATAAAACAAGGTATTGATCGGATTTTTCATAATCAAATACGTTGCGATATAAATAATGATCGATACGACAAAATACCCCTCAGCAAATCCTAATAAGAATTGTTTCATAGCAGACTCCTATTTACTAAAAAACAATCTACTATTTTTTATCCACCTCGTGCTGCCGACTGATAACCATTATATGCCCCCCAAGCTAACAGTCCGATAGCCAAAATACCACCACCAACCACAAGTAACACTCCCCCACCATCAACTCCTTGTAATTCAATATCACTTAACGTAGTATAATTTTGTTCAATAGTTTGTAAATTTGACATATTTGTCCTCCATTTTAATAATAAAAATTAGTTTTCTTTTAATACACCGATAATAATCATCAATACACTCATAACAAATGCAGACAACAGGCCTTTAGTAGTACTGTTGAAAAAAGGTCTATCAAAAACGTAATAATTATATGCAGACAATCCTAAACCAACGGCAGTCACCACAATTGTAATAACGAGTAGTATAATCCAAAATGTTTTCTTGCTCATATTTATCAAAAACTATGGATGAGTAATGTAGTAGAATGTTTTACCAGCAGCTTCACCAACTTGATAAATCCCCCAGCCAATCGCAATACCCACAGAGACTACCTCCCAAGCAATTCCCCCATTCACATCCGTCAATTCTTCTTCTGTAAGAGCTGCAAAGTTCTGTTCCATGTTGTCAAAGTTTGTCATCTTTTTCTCCTTTATTTCTATTTTTTAGTTTACGACTTCTAGCTCTTAAATCATTTTAAAAACCAGATTGGGTAAATTACTGAAATCTTTTTTTCTTCCTGTTCTTCTCACTTATCTATTCGAGAAGTGATCTAAAATGAACAGGTAAATTTCATTTATTTTAAATACCATTTGATAAACCATGGCAATAAGATTGGCAAATACATCGCGTAGTCTCCTTCCTTTCTCTTACCTTATCTATTCGAAAAACAATTCGAAAATGAACAATTCATTCATTTTTATTTTAAAAGCCACTTAATGAACCACGGATAAAGAACAGTCACATACATAAACATTCCTCCTTTTATCTTTCTCATCTCTTTATTCGTAATTCCCACTAAAAATTTTTCTTCTTTCTGCAAACAAAAAAGCAACATGCAAATCATGTTGCTTTTTGCTATTCTTTACTTTTGACAACTGCTACAACATCTCCTACACTTTGCAGTTGGTCAATTTCTTCATCACTAATTTCAATCCCAAATTCATCTTCTAGTGTCAAGACGAACTCCATCAAATCCACTGAGTCCGCATCTAGATCATCTTTCAAACTCAAGGCCTCTGTTACGACAAAGTCCTCTCCTTGTCGCTCTTGGATAATGGTTACAATACGGTCAAAAATTTCTTTTTCTGTCATCTTTTTATTCTCCTGAAAATTCACGCGCAGTCTGGGCAACTACGTCTGTTTCTAGCATGGTACGAATCTGGCGAATCGTACTATACACAGCCTTGGCATCACTTGAGCCATGAGTCTTGACAACCGGTGCCTTAACACCAAACAAGACCGCTCCACCAACATCTGAATAGTTGAGTTGCTTTTTCAAACCTTTAAGGCTATCCTTGAGAAGAAGAGCACCTAGTTTCGCTCGAAGACCACCACCTGTGATAGCTGTCTTAAGCAAGCCCATGATACCCATGGCTGTCCCTTCAATAGATTTGAGCACAGCGTTTCCCGTGAAACCATCTGCCACAACAACATCCGCAACGCCATTCATCAAATCACGCGCTTCCACGTTTCCGACAAAATTCAAGCTTTCATCCGTCGCTAGCAAGGCGTAGGTTTCCTTACGAAGAGGGTCACCCTTGCTACTTTCTGTTCCATTATTGAGCAAACCAACACGTGGTTTCGAAATCCCACGAACATTTTTCGCGTAAAAAGAACCCAAAACAGCGTATTGGTGCAGATGATGAGCTGTATTTTCTGCATTGGCTCCAAGGTCTAGCATGTCAAAGCCCTTGCCATCAATGGTCGGTAAGGTCGACATGAGTCCAGGACGGTCGATATTCTTGATACGACCGACAATGAAAAATCCTGCAGCCAACAAGGCACCTGTATTCCCAGCCGAGAGGACAGCGTCTGCCTCTCCTTCTTTGACTGCCTTAGCCGCTAATACCATACTGGCATTTTTCTTCTTACGAATAGCTTTTGTCGGCTCATCATCAAAATCAATCTTCTCATCCGTATGAATAATGCTGACGCGTTCTGTCGCTGTTAGATATTGCTTGATTTTGCTTTCGTCTCCATAGAGTTGAATCTCAATATCTGAAAAGTCAGCAAGGGCTTGATTGACACCCTCAACGATGGCTTGAGGTGCATAATCGCCCCCCATAGCATCTACTGCAATTTTTTTCATTTGTCTTCCTCTTTTAGTAATTGCCCCCAGTCTGCTAGGGAATCAATAAATTTCTTTGATTTTAGGTGAATTCCAACATACTCTTCGTAGATTTGATCTATAAACTTGCGCAAGTCTTGCTTAATTTCAGGCTTGAGCGAAATGGTCTCCAAGGTCTCAAAATCAATGGCTTGAAATTGATTGAGAAGATAAGGGATATTGGGATTGAGATGGCAACGTCTCTCATCTTCATGATAATGCTCTGGACAGAGGCAGGCTCCATATTTGAAAGAAAAGTCAAAGGCCTGACCGACCCGATGGCAAAAGACACACTCATTAAAATTGAGACTAATTCCAAATCGAGTCAAGATTTGAATTTCAAAAATATTGGTCAAAACCTGATAATCCAAACCCTCTTCCATCAACTCCAAAGTCTTTTGCAAAAAAGCAAACAAGGGAGCATCCTGCTGATTGTCCTGCACACTAGCATCTGCAAGAGCTGCTACGTAGGTCGCATAGGCCATGACAAAGAGATCGCTATTAATCTTTGAAAAGGTCATCACCTCATGGTAGTCCTCGATATAGCTGAGCCCATCATCATTGATTCGCAAGAGAAATCGTGCCAACACCAAGGGCTGAATAACAGGAGCTAGTTTGGACTGACCAGCGTGTTTGACGAAAAACATGCGCTTGCCAGCCTGCTCGGTAAAAATCTTGACTAACTTGTCATCCTCACGAAAATTACGATTGTAGAGCACCAAGCCTTGACTCGTGATAGACTGAATCATGCTTCTCTCATGTACTCCTCAAGTCGTTTCATGGCTTCTTTGATAGTCTCCATGCTAGCTGCATAAGATAGGCGAACATAGCCTTCTCCGTAGCGTCCAAAGGCGGCACCAGGGATAAAGGCAACAGCCTTCTTCTGAGCAAAATCCTTCAGAAAAGCAAAGGAATCTTGATTGTAGCCAGCAGGAATCTTAGCAAAGATATAGAAGGCACCGTCTGGTTTGATAATCTCAAAACCAAGAGCAGTCATTTTCTCGATAATATAATCACGACGCTGAATGTACTCCTTCTTCATAGGCTCCGCGTCGTTTTTACCCGCCGTCAAAGCCTCCACCGCAGCATGTTGAGCCATAGTGTTTGCGGCAGTTACCAAGTACTGGTGACTCTTGATTAACTGAGCTGTAAAGGCTACAGGAGCAAAGATAAAGCCTAAACGCCAACCTGTCATAGCATGAGACTTAGATAAACCATTGATAATAATAGCCTGATCTCTCAGCATAGTTCCCAAAGATACATGGGCTTCGCCTGTATAGGTTAATTCTGAGTAAACCTCATCACAGACAACGAAAATCTCATACTTGCGTAAAACGTCCGCCAAGGCTTCCAACTGCTCCCGACTATAGGTAATTCCTGTCGGATTGGCTGGATAGTTGAGAATGACCGCCTTGAGCTTGTCGCCTTGCTCCAAAATGGCCTTTTCCAACATCTCAGGAGTCAAGACAAAACCATTTTCAGTCGTATCAATCTCGACAACCTCTGCCCCAACTAGATTGACAATCGGCTCATAACCTGGATAGGCAGGAGCTGGCAAGAGCACCTTATCTCCCTCTTCCAAAATAGCTGTCAAAGTAGCCGATAAAGCCTCTGTCGCCCCAATTGTAACCAAGATCTCATTTTCAGGATTATAATCTAGCTGGTATTTTTCTTTTACAAAATCACTGGCTGCCTGACGTAATGTTAACAGACCACTCATCCCTGTATAGTAGGATTGGTTCTGGTCGATGGCCCGCTTAGCCGCTTCCTTAACATGATCTGGCGTTGTAAAATCAGGTTCCCCCAAGGTCAAACGCAGGACCCCAGGAATCTCCGAAATAGCCTGGTCAAACTGGCGAATCAAGGAAACTTGAATCTTGTCTAACTGTTTATTAAAGCGCTTAGTTAAGTCCATAGATACCTCCTACTCTCAAAACGTATCTCTATTATACTACAAAAGCCCCCCGACCGCAAAAATACATTATAGGATAGCTTTCCACTTTCTATTTTACTTTTCCTGTTTACAGGTCTATAATGGTAACAGATTATGATTGGAGGTTTTTATGTCATTTCTATCAAAAAATGGTGCAGGCATCTTGGCCTGCCTTCTCATTTCTATCATTTCTTGGTTTCTAGGAGGACTTTTCCCCGTCGTGGGTGCACCTGTTTTTGCAATCTTTATGGGAATGCTCCTACACCCCTGGCTCTCGCCCTACAAACAACTAGATGCTGGTTTGACCTTTAGTTCTAAAAAATTACTCCAGTATGCCGTCATCTTGCTTGGTTTTGGTCTCAATATCTCGCAAGTATTCGCGGTCGGGCAATCTTCGCTCCCTGTTATCCTCTCCACCATTTCGATTTCCTTGATTGTCGCCTACCTCTTCCAGCGCTTTTTTGATTTGGATACTAAATTGGCTACCTTGATTGGAGTGGGGTCTTCGATTTGTGGTGGTTCTGCCATTGCTGCGACAGCACCCGTTATCCATGCCAAGGAAAAAGAAGTAGCCCAAGCTATCTCCGTTATCTTTTTCTTCAATGTCTTAGCGGCACTCATCTTTCCGACCCTGGGAACTTGGCTACACCTATCCAACGAAGGCTTTGCCCTCTTTGCGGGTACTGCGGTCAACGATACTTCTTCTGTAACGGCCACAGCTAGCGCCTGGGACAGTCTTTACCAAACCAATACCCTTGAGTCCGCAACCATTGTTAAACTCACGCGCACCTTAGCGATCATTCCCATCACTCTCTTTCTCTCCTACTGGCAAAGTCGCCAGCAAGAAAATAAACAAGGCGTACAACTGAAAAAAGTTTTCCCACTTTTTATCCTTTATTTTATCCTAGCCTCCCTCTTAACGACTCTCCTTACCTCTTTCGGTGTGCCCAGTAGCTTCTTTACCCCTCTCAAACAACTCTCTAAATTCTTTATCATCATGGCCATGAGTGCCATCGGTCTCAAAACCAATCTGATTGCCATGGTTAGATCCAGTGGTAAATCTATCGTCCTCGGAGCCCTTTGCTGGATTGCCATCATCCTCACCAGTCTTGGCATGCAAGCATTGATTGGTACTTTATAACACAAAAAAGGTAGCCCATGGCTACCTTTTTATTGCTCAAGAATTAAGCGAGTATGTTCTCTCTTGATACAGCGATTCATCACAATGTCATCGCATCCCCCAGCACGCAGGATTTCTTCCGCTTCTAGATTTTCTAGCCCTAGTTGTGCCCAAAAAATCTTGGCATCAGCCTTGAGAAAATCACGCGCCACATCTGGTAAAAACTCGCTACGTCGGTAAACATTGACAATATCCACAGGATAAGGAATCTCAGCTAGGCTTGCATAGGCCTTTTCTCCCAAGATTTCACCACCTGCAGCTTTGGGATTGACTGGAATGATTTTGTAGCCTCGAGCCTGCATTTCCTTAGTCACTCGATTGCTAGTTGTTTCTTCACGATCGGACAAGCCTACTACCGCTAACGTTTTACTGGTTGCAAGATATTGACGGACCACACCATCACTTGGATTGATAAATTCTTGGCTCATAGAAATCCTCCTTTTTCATCAGTATAGCATATTTTACTAATATTGACTATATTTTACAATTCATCATATAAAAAACTTCTTAAATCTGTTTAAAGGATTTAAGAAGTTAAAAAATTATTTCTTTTTATTTTAGTTTATCTTGTTGCTTTATATGCAAGTTGATCACCATGTTGCTTCACAAACTCATTGATCTCTGAATCAGGAATTTGGCGAAGGTAAAGATTGGCACGAATAGTATCATCCTCTTCACGACAAGTTGAGAGGACAAGATACTTATCTGTAGCAGATACTTTTACATTTGGTTTCTTAACCTCTGCTGTATCATAAATTGTAGTTAACTGCTTTTCAAAATCTTTATCATCTTCAAAACTGGTACGATAGAAGGCTGTTTCTTCTGGTACAATAATCATCGCAACAGCTTCGTAGTAATACTTTCTATCGGGTGTTTCAATAACAACATAGGGGTGCTCATTAAAATATTCTTGACGACTATAGTAGTTCACATCATTAAACATACGATGATCACCAACCTTACTACCTCTAGCATGACCAAATAGCCAAGTTAAATGATCACTAAAATCTTTCTTATTATCAGCATCCATGAATACCGCACCCAAATAAGGTACCTGTTCTCCTTCAAAGGTCTTATTTAGATAGGTCTCATTATCCTTTGTTTGAACAACAGGCTCGTCTAACTGTGTTCCGGGAGCATAGACATAAGCAATTGTTTCAGAATTAGTTGCAGTTAAGCCCTTAAATCTATTTGAAAGGTATTCTTTTTCTTCTGCACTAACAACATAGGACGGTTTCGATGCTTCTTGAGTAACTTCTGGTTCGTTAGTTGTTCCCTTTGGAGTTGCAAAACTATTAAATACAAAATAGCCACCTATTGCAACAAGCGCTATTGTAAGCGCGGAGAGAATAATTTTCCAAATGGACCCTTTGGTTTTTTTAGAGCGTTTACTCATTTTTTCTCCTTCAACTATTCTACTATTATCAAAAAAATCACTGAAACAAAGTTTCAGTGATAGGATACTTCACCAAATAAATGAATTATTTAGCAGCGTGTGTTTTTGGAAGAGCTTTTTGACCAGCTTTTGCATCTACACCAGCTTTTTTAGCTGCTTCAGCAGATTTTTTAGCTTGATCAGCTACACCTGGTTTACCTTCTTCTGGTTTAGCAGATGGTTTATCAGCTGCTGCTTGATCAGCTGCTGCTTGATCAGCTGCTGCTTTACCATGTTCTTTCTCGTAACGAGCATTCTTTTGTTCTGGAGTTTCGTTCAAGATATAGTAACGTCCTTCTTTTTTCTTAGCTGTGTTTTGAACAGTTTGGAATTGTTGTACATATTTGTTACGTACGTTCAAGAATGCAGTGTTGAATGCTGCTTCATAAGCTGCTTTCTTTTCACCGTAAAGGTGTGAACCACCTTCAACAGCATCAAGTTCAGCTTTAGCTGCAACTACAGCAGGATCTTGTGCTGCTTCAGCTTTGATGTCTTCCATATGACCGTTAAGGTACTCTTCAACTGTACGAGCACTTACAAATTCAGATTGGTTTTCATATGCTTCGCGTGAATCATATGCTCCAGGAGTGTTAGCTCCACCATTGATATCTGCAAATGCTGGGGCTGCTGCAGAAAATACTGCAAGAGCTACTACTGATGACAATAAAACTTTTTTCATTGTTTCATCTCCTCTTTAATTTCTTATTTAATTTATAAGGCCTCGCCTTATTACCTAAAGTATATCATATATATGGTGATTGTCAAGTGTTTTTTTTATTTTTTTTAAAAAAATCTAATAAAGCAAAGAAAAATTTCGTTACACAATAGAAGAAAGCGTTTTTAATCTATGCCAACTAATAAAATATGTGCAAAAAGCGAACAATATGTGTTCTAACTTCTTTAGGTTTATGGATTTACTAAATCTACGTTTAGAATCTCTTATAAGAGATTCTAAAACAAAGTTTTCATTACTATTAGATTCTTATATAACTCACATATTTTCAGTTGTAAGTTTTAAATCTTTTTCTCAATACAAAATAGAGGAGAAAGAGGGCGTTTTTCGTGGATACGAACGATGGCATCTCCTAAGAGGTGGGCAATAGAAATCTGTTCAATCTTATCAATCAAACGCTCTTCTGGTAGGTATATAGTATCCAAAACAACCAATTTTTTAATAGCTGATTTTTGGATATTCTCCATAGCTGGCCCTGAAAGAACTGGGTGCGTACAGCTTGCATAAACTTCAACAGCATCTGCTTCAGCAAGAGCATCCGCCGCATGGCAAATCGTTCCAGCCGTATCAATCATATCATCAATCAAGATACAAGTCTTACCTTCTACCTTACCAATGATATTCATCACTTCACTGGTATTCATCTTGTCTACACTACGGCGTTTATCAATAATCGCAATCGGAGTTTTCAAAAACTCTGCCAATTTGCGAGCACGAGTCACCCCACCATGGTCTGGGCTGACAACAACATAATCTTTCCCAACCATTCCACGACGTTCGAAATAATCCGCGATCAATGGAGCACCCATCAAGTGATCCACAGGAATATCAAAGAATCCCTGAATCTGTGCAGCGTGCAAATCAATCGTCAACAAACGATCCACTCCAGCCACTTCTAGCATATTTGCAACGAGTTTTGAAGTGATTGGCTCACGCGCTCTCGCTTTTCTATCCTGACGTGCGTAACCATAGTAAGGCATGACAACGTTGACAGATTCTGCACTAGCTCGCTTCAAGGCATCTACCATGATCAAAATTTCAAGCAGATTGTCATTTACAGGTGAGCTCGTTGATTGTAAGATAAAGACGTGTTTTCCACGGATTGATTCTTCGATGTTGACCTGAATCTCTCCATCTGAAAATTGGCGAACAGTCGATTTCCCCAACTCTATCCCAATCTCTTGTGCCACACGCTCTGCCAATTCTCTATTAGAAGAAAGGGCAAACAGCTTTAAATCAGAAAAAGACATGATTTCCTCCGGTATTTATGTATCACTTGTTTTTCACAACATTTTCCATCTACCATTGTAGCGCTTTTCCCTTTATTTTTCAATCAAAAATAAAACAAGGGCAAACATTTATACCCTTGTTTTTTGCTACTTTATATTAGCTACATTAAAATTAAGATTGCTACATTTGAAGTAGCAATCTTATGCTAGGATTAGAAATTCTGCGAGATAAAGTTAGTATACTTCTCTCATACTCCCTGTATCCACATCATAGACAGCACCTGAAATAACCACATCATCAGGAATCAGTGGAGATTCTCGAAGCAATTGCATATCCTCTCTCACACTCTCTTCAACATCCTGGAATGGTAAAAAATCTTGATCAAACACATCAACCCCGAGTTCGTGCTTCAAATGCTCTTGAAAAGCCTCATTTTGAAAGGTCTGAGCTCCACAGTCTGTATGGTGAAGCACCACAATTTCACGTGTGCCCATTTGTTGCTGAGAGATCACCAGAGAACGAATCATGTCCTCTGTTACTCTGCCGCCAGCATTCCGCAAGATATGAGCATCCCCAAGTGCTAAACCTAAAGCTTGCGCGACGTGTAGCCGTGAGTCCATGCAGGTCACAATTGCTACTCTTGTTTTCGGTTTAAGTGGCAGATTTAATTTCCCATGAAGGGCAACATAAGCCTGATTGGCTTGCATAAACTGTTCAAAATACGACACGATTTCCCCCTTAAAATTTGATAATCAAATATTTCCCCTATCTTATCATTTTTGAGAGGATTTGTCACAGATTAAGCAAAGACCATTTTCAAAACTTCCTGAATAGTCGTCACCCCAATGACCTGAATTTCTTGAGGTGGTTTAATGCCTGTCAAGGAATTCTTAGGTACATAAATTTTTGTAAATCCAAGTTTAGCAGCTTCATTGATGCGCTGCTCGATACGATTCACACGCCGAATCTCTCCAGTCAAGCCTAACTCTCCTACAAAGCATTCCTGAGGATTGGTTGGCTTGTCTTTATAGCTCGAAGCAATAGCAACCGCAACAGCTAAATCAATAGCAGGTTCATCTAATTTGACACCACCAGCAGATTTGAGATAGGCATCCTGATTTTGCAAGAGAAGCCCTGCACGTTTTTCCAAAACAGCCATAATCAAACTAGCACGATTGAAATCAAGCCCTGTCGTCGTGCGCTTGGCATTCCCAAACATAGTCGGTGTCACCAAGGCTTGCACTTCAGCAAGAATTGGACGTGTCCCTTCCATAGTTACCACGATGGATGAACCAGTCGCCCCGTCCAAACGCTCTTCTAGGAAAACTTGACTCGGATTGAGCACCTCAACCAACCCACCTGACTGCATCTCAAAGATGCCAATCTCATTAGTGGAACCAAAGCGGTTTTTGACTGCTCTCAAGATGCGGAAGGTATGGTGGCGTTCCCCTTCAAAGTAAAGCACTGTATCTACCATATGCTCCAACATACGCGGGCCGGCCAGAGTACCTTCCTTTGTCACATGCCCTACGATAAAGATAGCGATGTTATTGGTCTTAGCCAACTGCATGAGCTCAGCTGTCACCTCACGCACCTGAGAAACAGACCCCTGTACCCCTGAAATCTCAGGAGACATAATAGTCTGGATAGAGTCGATAATGAGAAAGTCTGGTTGGATGCGCTCCACCTCTGCACGAACACTCTGCATATTGGTCTCTGCATAGAGATAAAACTCGCTATCAATATCCCCCAAGCGCTCTGCCCGTAGCTTAATCTGTTGGGCAGACTCCTCCCCACTGACGTATAGAACCGTACCCACTTGAGATAACTGGGTTGAAACTTGTAGGAGAAGAGTTGATTTTCCGATTCCAGGATCTCCCCCAATTAGGACGAGACTTCCTGGAACCACTCCGCCTCCAAGGACACGGTTGAATTCCTCCATCTCCGTCTTGGTTCGATTGACATTGATTGAAGTTACCTCAGCCAGTTTCATAGGCTTGGTTTTCTCACCTGCCAAGGACACACGCGCATTCTTGACCTCTGCAATCTCTACCTCTTCTACAAAAGAAGACCAAGATCCACAGTTGGGACAGCGTCCTAGATACTTAGGTGAATTATACCCACAATTTTGACATACAAATGTCGCTTTTTTCTTTGCGATGATAAACCTCTTTCTATATCTCTAACTCACACTCAATCACTTGGCAAAAATCAATCTTCTCATTTGCTACAAACTGGCGCATGAGCATATTGTGAGTTACCACTATCACGGTCTGATAATCTCGATACTTAGCCATGCATTCTAGAAAACGAGACTTCATCTCTTCAGCTGTCTCATATTGAACAGGACTATTAGGAAGTAACTCTCCCTTATTTTCTAGAAACATAGTACGAGCTTTTTCAAAATTATCTGTGCCACTTTTATAGACCTGCCATTCATGCAATAATGGCTCCACTCTCAAAGGAAGTCCAGTAACACAAGCTACATAAGAAGCCGTTTCTAAAGCTCTTGTGACTGCAGAAGATACAATTATTTCAGCCGAAGGGAGTAAAGTATTGGTGCTCAGTCCCTGTGCCTGCTGCCGTCCCTTCTCAGACAAGGGGGCCAAATCTATCCCAAATCCCGTATAAGAACGCTCCTCTAACTCACGGTAATCTGGCTCTCCGTGGCGTACAAAAATAATCTTCATCCTAGTGCCCTGTCGATCCAAATCCACCTGTTCGAACACCATCCGCCTCATCTCCATCTGCAATTAAGAAAGGCGCAAAGACAGCCTGAACTACACGTTCGCCAACTTCAAGAACCACTTCCTGATCAATAATATTTTTCATCTGAGCAAAGATATGTCCTTCATTCCCTGGATTGCCATAATAGTCTCCGTCAATGACACCCACAGAGTTAATCAAGACCAAGCCTTTTTTACGAGGATTTGAAGAACGATCATAGAGGTAGAGAACCTCTGTCGGTTGCATATAAGCCTTAACTCCTGTTGGGACGAGAACAATCTCTCCTGGAGCAATCACAGTGCGTTCGGCAACCTTTAAGTCATAGCCAGCTGCATGAGCTGTCTCACGCTTAGGCAACAAATTTTCATCTGTAAAACTCGAAACCAATTCAAAACCACGAATTTTCATATTTTTCTCTTTTCTATTATCATTTATTCTAGGCTATTTTATCTTATTTATTCGAAAAAAGCACGAAAAAAGAGCACACAATTCACACTCGCTTAGGGCTGCTGGATTCCTCCCCTGACCCGCTTCACGCAGAACTGTTGCTCCACTGTTTATTATACCACATTCCCCTCTGTTTTTAAAGAGAAATTATTTTTTCCGTCGATTTCGGAAAAAATCCTGCATAATTGCTGCACACTCACTCTCCAAAACTCCCGTTGCAACCTCTACACGATGATTGAGACGCTCATCTGTCAAAATATCGTACAAGCTTCCAGCTGCACCAAATTTCTGATTCTTAGCCCCGTAGACTACCTTTGGAATACGGGCAAGCCCGATTGCCCCACTACACATCACACAGGGCTCAATGGTCACAAAAAGGGTACAATCCAGCAGACGCCAACTTTCTTCACTCGCGTTCGCATTCTCTATGGCCATGATTTCTGCATGCATAACCGCCCGTTGCAACTCTTCGCGCGCATTATGCCCCCTACCAATGATTTCTCCATCCTTGACAATCACACAGCCAATTGGAATTTCATCGTGTTCTAGAGCAATTTCTGCCTCCTTCAAGGCCTCTCTCATGAAGCTTTCTTTTTCTTCAACTGTATAATGCATCAATTTTTCCTTTTCCTACTTGTCGATTCTATTATTATATCATGATTCCCAAGACAAAAAAAGCCACCCAATGGGGTGACTTAATAGGGAGATTATTATGAAAAAGAAAAGTTTAGGATTTTGCTACAACAAGTTAGGAGGTCTTCTTGTAACTGTCTATAGTATACCCAACCTCTCTTAAACTAATCTTAAAAATCTCCTATGACCAAACACTTTCTAAAATATTGGTTTGTTCACGACCAGGACCTACTGAGAATGTTGAGATGCGAACACCAACCAACTCACTTACACGACGAACATAGTTGCGTGCATTTTCAGGAAGGTCTTCTAAATTACGGACTCCAGTGATGTCTTCTGACCAACCTGGCAATTCCTCATAGATAGGCTTGCAACGTTTCAACTGCTCGAGGCTAGCTGGATAGTAGTCAATACGTTGACCATCAAGATCATAGGCCACACAGATTTTCACTGTATCCAAACCACTCAAAACATCAATAGAGTTCAATGAAAGATTGGTAATACCAGATACACGACGACTATGGCGCATCACAACTGAGTCAAACCAACCCACACGACGTGGACGGCCAGTTGTTGTACCGTATTCATGACCTACTTCACGAATGCGATCCCCTACTTCATCAAATAATTCAGTTGGGAAAGGTCCATCTCCTACACGACTTGTGTAGGCTTTACATACACCTACAACCTTGTCAATCTTACTTGGACCAACACCAGACCCAATTGTCACACCACCAGCGACAGGGTTTGACGACGTAACAAATGGATACGTACCTTGGTCAATATCCAACATAACACCTTGCGCACCTTCAAAAAGCACACGTTTGCCATTATCAAGCGCATCATTTAAGATAACAGACGTATCTGTCACATACTGCTTGATTTGTTGGCCGTACTCATAGTACTCTTCAAAAACATCATCAATTGAAATAGGAGTACTGTCATACAATTTTTCAAACAGACGATTCTTTTCCGCAAGATTGCGTTCCAAACGTTCACGGAAAATATCCTTATCCAAAAGATCAGCAATACGAATCCCAACACGAGCAGCTTTATCCATATAGGCTGGACCAATACCCTTGATAGTTGTCCCAATTTTATTGTCGCCCTTAGCTTCTTCTTGTAGACGGTCTAATTCAATATGATATGGCAAAATGACATGCGCACGATCCGAAATGCGTAAATTATCTGTTGTCACACCTTCATCATGAAGATAGGTCAATTCTTTTACTAGAGATTTAGGGTTTACAACCATCCCGTTCCCAATAACAGAAATCTTTTCGGGGAAGAAAATACCTGATGGAATCAAGTGTAACTTAAATTTCTTGCCATCAATCACAATTGTGTGACCAGCATTGTCACCACCTTGATAACGAGCAATCACTTCTGCATTAGCTGAAAGAAAATCTGTAATTTTCCCTTTACCTTCATCACCCCACTGGGTACCAACAACAACAACTGAAGTCATAGTAAAACTTTGTCTGAGCCGTGTGGCTCTTCCTTTCTCATATACATGGCAGGAGTCTCACCTGCAATTATATCTTACAATTTATTATAAGAAAAAAACACTATTTTATCAAGAAGAAACACTAGAAAAGATTTGGAATTTCTGTAAATTATAAAAATCCTAACCTTAAATTTTAAATAAAATCCTTAAATTCACAAATTCAATGCTGATTATTGTTCGTGATAAATGATATATATGAAACTCACTAGTTTAGAGTAGTGCCTTCTAGCAAGAATTTATCTAAATACAAGCGATAGGCCGTCTGAAAATGATATAAATAAAAGTCTTTAACACTTGTAATTCTAAATCTTATCAAGTAATAAAGTAAAAAACGAAGATGAAGTGATTCCCACTCAGCACGACTCTGACCTAAAGAAGCATATTCTTGTTCAACTAATTTCAAAAAGACAAATGCTCTATCATAAAAATTTTGAAGCATATAAAAAATCCCTTTCTTATTATTAACACTAGTCTAACAAAAATAAGAACTAAAAAAGCTTCAAATCCTATAAAAGTAGAATTTAAAGCTAAACGGACTAAAAATAAAATATAGAGGCATTTATAGATGAAAAAATTAAGTTTTGAATTTTGAGAAGTTTACTTTATTTATAAAATAAAAAACGTTCGATTGAACGTTTCTAATAGTACTCCGCCAGTAGGACTCGAACCTACGACATCATGATTAACAGTCATGCGCTACTACCAACTGAGCTATGGCGGATAAAAGCTAAGCGACTTCCATATCTCACAGGGGGCAACCCCCAACTACTTCCGGCGTTCTAGGGCTTAACTGCTGTGTTCG